>NZ_JAFLMY010000008.1:0-250150 GCF_017313375.1 Agrobacterium sp. Ap1 | reverse complement strand
AGGGCCTGTAGCTCAATGGTTAGAGCCGGCGGCTCATAACCGCTTGGTTGGGGGTTCGAGTCCCTCCGGGCCCACCATTTCTCATATAATTTCAATGACTTGCACTCCAATTAACTGGCAAGGTTAGCCACCTTTTTTTCCGGCGTTGCTCAAGCCGAGTGACCTTGTTCATGCTATCTCGGGTAAGAATCGCTTGCGCAGCTTCTCGGCTGTACAGTTCTGCATGCTCGATATCGTAATGCCCGAGCATTTCCATCAGTTGACGAGTCGTCGCTCTACCCCCGAATCCTCGCACTCGAAATCGTGGTGGAAGACCGCTTCACTGATCTGGACGCGTGGTATCTCGCAGCCGATCCGGCCATTATAAACGGCCTGGAGTACGCCTATCTGACCGGCGAGCCCGGTCCGCAGTTCAGCACGTGTCAGCTTCAACGTTGACAGCGTCGAATACAAATGCCGCGAAGACTTCGGGGGCCGGCTGGGTGGGGGCACGGAGGCAGGCGCCGGTGGTGGCGCTATCCCGCCGTCGAACGGCGCACCTCTCAGGGACCAGCGGACCTTCGCCACGGAGCAAGAGAGGCTTCTCTACACCGGAAACCTCATGTCCATTTTCGCCCGCCTCGATCACATGCTGGTCATTCCCACAACCAGCGCCTTTTCAATATCGCCGCAGGCCTGTTCCTCATCGCCTCTGCCGCACGTCTTATCCGCCAGTTTTATCTTCTCCCCCATTATGAAGGTTGGATTTCAAGCGATATGAGACGCCGGAACCATTGACTTGAGCACCATGCATGGCACTTTCCTTCGGTTGCAATCAGCAGGCAGAGGGTTCGGCATGGCAGCAAACGCAACAACACTCAGCACGGACATCGTGGCAAAGCTTACCGATGCAATTGAAAATCTCGATTCAACCCCCTCGGATGAAATACTGGTTGTGCTGAACGAAGCGTTGGATGTCATCCGCGAACTGGTCCAGATGCTCGACAAGGCAGAGACCTGATAAGCGGTAGATCAGAACTCGGGAAACCGCCTGGCCTTCCACTGGTTATGTGGCACCGCGCCGCCGACTTCGAGGCCGAAGGACACCACCTTCGTCGCGCCGTCGTCAATCTCGCAGCGAAAACGCACGTCATACCATTGCGCACCGGCCCGGAAGGCCGCGCTGCGGATATCGAGAACGTTTCCCTGCGGCAGCGAATAGGACGGCAGAATTTCCGGCTGATACGCAGGAGAACCATGCCGCAACTGTTCCCTTAATTCCGTGGTGCAGAGCTGGCTCGCCCGCACACCGCGCGGAATATTGGCCATCGCCGTCGTCGCCGAGGCATCTGACGTATCCGTCTGCGAGAACAGGCGCTTGGCCTCCTTCATCGGCTTGGCCTTCGAAGCTTCATCCTCGGCAGGCTTTTCCTTTTCTGGCGGCTTCTCCACCGGCTCTGCCGCAATATCGGCAAGGATGCCTTCGATCGTGCCGTCATCGCTGGTTGCGAGCGGATCTGCATGGGCCGTTTCAAGAGAAGGCGGCGCAACATCCTGTGGCAGGGCCGGCGCCGCTGCCCCGGCCTCGGCCTTAGGCTCGGCTTCGCTTGCCGCTGCCTCGCTCGTCTCTTCGGCTGCCTCTGGCGGGATTTCGGGATCCCGATCCTCGGCTTTCGCAACCTCTCCCTCCTCGGCTGCATTGCCGTCGGTAGAAACGCCCGATCCCTTGCTGTCTTCTCCGAACTCGAACACGGGGCGAAGAACCGGTAGCGGGCGGCCATTCGCCTCCTGCTGCTCGTTGTTCTGCGGCTGGTCCGCGGGGGCGGGCTCGGATGGCGGCGCCTGTGGCGGCTCCTCGTTCGCCTGCTCTTCAGTCGGTGGCGGCGGCTCTGCAGGTGGTGGCTGTTCGGCTTCCACCTTTTCTTCTGGTGCTTGCGGAGCCGGAGGTGGAGGCGGCTCGGCCTTGGCCTCCTCGGTGGGCGTGTTTTCTGGCTCTGGCGGCGGCGCCTGCTGCTCTTCCGGCTTCTGCTCCGGCATGGTCAGGTTCAACGCCTGCTCCTGCTCCGCGGGCTTTTCCTCGTCCGGCTGCTCTTCCGGCGGCGGTACGATCTCGACCGAAACGCTTTCCTCCTGAGGTGGCTGCATCTCGGCGGCAGGTAGGCGCACGAAGAGAGCCACCGCAATGATGACATGCAGGGCGACAGAGGCGGCAATGCCTCCATAAAGCTTGTGACGTGGCTTCTGCGATCCTTCCTGCATGCCACCGATGTAGGATGAAAGAACGGCGGTATGAAGTCCCTGCGGCACATGGCGAACAACAAAAAGCCCGGCAGACTTTCATCTGCCGGGCAATATGCCGATAAGTTGAAGACCGTTCCGAAAGCCTTAGCTGTCGAGGAACGACCGCAGCTTGCCCCAGGGCTAGCTGTCCAGGAAGCTCCTGAGCTTCCTGGAGCGGCTCGGATGCTTGAGTTTCCGGAGCGCCTTGGCTTCGATCTGACGGATACGTTCACGGGTAACCGAGAACTGCTGGCCGACTTCTTCCAGGGTATGGTCCGTGTTCATGCCAATGCCGAAACGCATACGCAGCACGCGTTCTTCACGCGGGGTGAGCGAGGCCAGAACGCGGGTCGTCGTCTCGCGCAGGTTCGCCTGGATGGCGGCGTCGATCGGCAGAAGCGCATTCTTGTCCTCGATGAAGTCACCGAGATGCGAATCTTCTTCGTCACCCACCGGGGTTTCGAGCGAGATCGGCTCCTTGGCGATTTTCAGCACCTTGCGGACCTTCTCGAGCGGCATGGCCAGCTTTTCGGCCAGCTCTTCCGGCGTCGGCTCGCGGCCGATCTCGTGCAGCATCTGGCGCGAGGTACGAACGATCTTGTTGATCGTTTCGATCATATGCACCGGAATACGGATCGTGCGGGCCTGGTCCGCGATAGAACGGGTGATCGCCTGACGGATCCACCAGGTCGCATAGGTCGAGAACTTGTAACCGCGGCGATACTCGAACTTGTCGACCGCCTTCATCAGGCCGATATTGCCTTCCTGAATGAGGTCGAGGAACTGCAGGCCACGGTTCGTGTACTTTTTCGCGATCGAGATGACGAGGCGAAGGTTGGCTTCGACCATTTCCTTCTTGGCGATACGCGCTTCACGCTCGCCCTTCTGCACCATCGACACGATGCGACGGAATTCGGCAACGGAAATGCCGGTTTCAGTCGCAAGATTCTGGATCTCCGAACGGATATCCGAAATCGTGCGGGTCTCGGCCTTGGCGAATTCCTTCCAGCCCTTGGCTGCAAGATTGCCGATCGATTCCATCCAGTTCGGATCGAGCTCGGCACCCTGATACTGCTCAAGGAAGCTGTCGCGCTTGACGCCATAGGATTCGGCAAGACGCAGCAGACGACCTTCATTCTGCATCAGGCGCTTGGAAATGTCGTAGAGCTGCTCGACCAAAGAATCGACGCGGTTCTGGTTGAGCGACAGTGACTTAACTGCCGTGATCAGCTCGTCCTTCAGTTCCTTGTAGCGCTTCTCCTGGCCAGAGGACAGCGTGCCCGAACAGGAGAGATGCGCCTCGACCTGCTGGTCCTGAAGCTTGCGCAGCTTCTTGTAGGTGTCGGCGATCAGGTCGAGCGTTTCCATGACCTGCGGACGCAGTTCCGCTTCCATGGCAGCAAGGGACAGGCTCGACTCATCGTCGTCCTCTTCCTCTTCCTCCATCGGCATATCGCCGCCGACCGACGTGATATCGTCGTCATTGGCAGCAGACATGCGGGCCTTGCGGCTCTTTTCCTTCTCTTCGGCAGCCTTGCGGTCGGCCTCGATCTTTTCCGGGCTCTGGAACTGCGGCGCCGCCTTGGCTTCCGGACCGGAATAGGTCGTTTCGAGATCGATGATCTCGCGCAGCAGCGTCGTGCCCTCGTTGAGTTCGTCGCGCCAGATGATCAATGCCTGGAAGGTCAGCGGGCTTTCGCAGAGGCCACCGATCATGGTTTCGCGGCCAGCCTCGATGCGCTTCGCAATCGCGATTTCGCCTTCGCGCGACAGAAGCTCGACCGATCCCATCTCGCGCAGATACATGCGCACCGGATCGTCGGTTCGGTCGGTCGGCTCTTTCTTCTTGACAGTCGCGACGGCGGTGCCGCCGGACGTTGTCAGTTCGCCACTTTCGCTTTCGTTGTCGTCGCCATCGGAGCTGTCATCGTCGTCGCGACTGGCGCCGTCCTCGGCCTCCTCGTCCTCGACCACGTTGATGCCCATGTCGGACAGCATCGCCATCGTGTCTTCGATCTGCTCGGAGGTTACTTCCTCCGAAGGCAGAACCGAATTCAGCTCGTCCATGGTCACATAGCCGCGTTTTTTCGCGGCCTTGATCATCTTCTTGACCGCGTCATCAGAAAGATCGAGAAGCGGACCGTCATGCGAGGCTTCGCGTTCGTTCTCGGCTTCTTCGTTTTCTTTGACTTTTGTTGCCATGTATTTCGTCACTTTCCCTGAACGCCACTGCGCCGCACCAGATGGGCCACGTTGATGGCTGGCGGTTAAAGGCTTCATACCCTAACCGCGAATCACTTGCCCACTCGTAACGGAATGACCTTTAATTCCGAATTACCACAGACGACGGCCTTGCAAAGACCATATGTCTCGGATTGCCGGTAGCACCGACACAACTGCCCTAATCCGCCTAACTTGCCTTGAAATGGTGATTCCCACAAATTAACGATCCGTCAAGCTTTTCCCCGACATTTACACCGGAAAATTGGAAAAAGACGCGTTACACCTGCCCGTGCCAGGCATGTTCACCAGTTTCGTCGAGTATGTAGGCAGGTTTTCCCATAAGACAAGGGTTGATCAAAACGCAAGCGTGCGAAACCGCCTCAGATCAAAAAACCGGATAAATCAGCAAACCTCGGCAATTTTGCATCAGCTATTACCGCCTCCACAGTCTTTCTGACAATCAATGGCTGACCGCAGCGCCTTTGACCCGTCCGGAAAGAACGCCGAAACCGTCAATGATTGCCTCCTGCGCCTCAAGCCGGGTGATTTCGTTCTGGATCTCCAAAAGCGCCCTCAAGAGAATTTCGCCGCGCTCCTCCTCGTCAGCGGTCAATTCCTCGATTTCGCGCCGCAGTTCCATTTTCTGCAATCGGAGTTCCTTGTTGCGCGAATGCAGCGCCCGTGTCTGCCGATAAGCGTGCAAGGCATCCTGCGGGTCGGCCTCCTCCGTCGCCGTCCAGAGCCGGGCGTTGCGCACCTGCTGGGTCATGGCCGAAAGCAGATCGGAAAATCCTTCAGCGACAAGCCCTTCACGAACCGCCTCAACAGAGAGCTTTGTCCCGAGTTGACCGACAATCGAGAGCAGCGATGACCAAAACCGCTGCAGATCCTTGTTTTCGAAATCGACAGACGAAATCTCGTCATATTCGTCGAGCAGCAATTGCGGATGGTTTGCGATCGTCAGCGCCAGAACGGTTTCGCGCAGCGCAGGGCGCGCCTGGGACGAAAGCTTCAGCATCTGGTTCAGCCGGGCGCTTCCGGCCGTGCCGCTTTCGATCATCGCGCCGGCCACCACCGATCCGCCCTGCGGCGCTCCGCCGCGCCCACCCTTGCGCCCCGGTCCGGCATTGTTGTTGCGCTGAAAATTCTGGCGACGCTCACCACCTGCCCCGCCCGACTGGCTGAAAAAGGAACCGAGCCTGCCGCGAATATCCTGCTGATAATGATAACGCACACTCTCATCGCCGATCACCGAGATGATCTGCTTCAACCGGGCATCGAGCTCCGCCCGCCGCTCAGGCGTATCGAATACGGAGCCCGCGGTCTCCCGCTGCCAGATCATGTCGACAAGCGGTCGCGCCTCCGACAGAACCCTGTCGAATGGCTCCCTGCCCTCGTTTTTCACCAGATCGTCCGGATCCTTGCCATCGGGAAGAAGCGCGAAGCTGACCGATTTTCCGGGCTTGATCGCCGGCAAGGCAAGATCAGCCGCACGATTGGCCGCGCGGATACCGGCGCCATCGCCATCGAAGCAGAGTACCGGCTGCGGACTTACCTTCCAGAGAAGATCGAGCTGGTTTTCCGTCAGCGCCGTGCCGAGCGGCGCGACAGCATTTTCGACGCCCGCCTGATAAAGCGCGATCACGTCCATATAGCCTTCGACGGCAATCAGCGCGCCGCTCTGCTTCCGGTCACCTGCCGCCTGCGCTGCCCGTCTTGCACGCGCAAAATTGTAGAGCACCTGTCCCTTGTGAAAGAGTTCGGTATCCGGCGAGTTCATGTATTTCGCCATCGCATCCGCAGCCATGGCACGGCCGCCGAAGGCAATAACCTTCTCGCGCGACGACAGGATCGGGAACATGATGCGATCACGGAAATAGTCGTAGGAGACAGGAATATCCGACCCGTGGCGAACAAGACCGCAAGCCTCGATCTGCTCCTTCGGCACGCCCTTCCCCGCAAGATATTCTTTAAGGGCATTGCGGCTTTCGGGCGCATACCCCAGGCGGAACATCTCGATCGTCCGACCGGTCAATCCGCGATCACGAAGATAGGCCCGCGCCTTGGCGCCATTGGCACTCTGCAACTGATCCTGAAAATAGAGCGTCGCCATTTCCATGACGTCCTGCAGCGAGGTCCGCTCCTTCTCGCGCTTCTCCATCTGCGGATCGGGTTGCGGCATGGCAACGCCGGCAAGATCGGCGATCTGCTGAACGGCTTCAGGAAAGTTCAGCCCTTCAAGATCTGTCAGGAAACGGAAATGGTCACCCGATACACCGCAACCGAAGCAGTGATACCGACCCTTGCGGTCCTCGCAATGAAAGCTCGGGCTTTTCTCGCCATGAAAGGGGCAGCAGGCCCAATAGTCCCCGCGTGACACATTCGTCTTGCGCCGATCCCACGTCACACGTCTGCCGATCACGGTGGAGATCAGCACGCGGTCGCGTATCTCGTCTAGGAACGTGTTTGAAAAGCGCATGTCTACTCATATAGGCGGAAGTCACGGGCTGCACCACGGCCAAGATGTTTCTTGCCCGGTATTCACAGCCCTTTGTAAAAACGATTGCGGCGCCCACAGGCGCAGCGATAACTCGATACGGCAGCGCCGCCCTTAGCTCAGCTTCGCCTTGATGACGCCGGAAGCCTTGGCGAAATCCATCTGGCCGGCATAACGCTCGCGCAGGATAGCCATAACCTTGCCCATGTCCTTCATCCCGGCAGCGCCGATTTCGGCGACGACGGCCGCAACGATCTCGCCGACCTTCTCGTCGGAAAGCTGCTCCGGCATGAACGTCTTGAGCACATCGATTTCTTCACGCTCCTGGGTGGCAAGCTCGGCGCGGCCTGCATCCTCGTAGATCTTGGCCGATTCTTCGCGCTGCTTCACCATCTTTTGCAGGATCTGCAGGATTTCATCGTCGGTAGCCGCATCCTTGCCGACGCCGCGATTGGCGATGTCGCGATCCTTGACCGCGCTCTGGATCAGGCGAACGGTGGAAAGCCGGCGGCTGTCCTTCGCCTTCATGGCTTCCTTCATGGATTCGGTGAGCTTTTCGCGCATCATCTGAAGTATTCTCCGTCATGGCGGGCCGACACGTCCCGCAGCGCCCAAATGAGGGCCGTTGAAGGCGGTGATAGATCAGGCGACGGGGCCGATCAATCTTTTCCCACCTAACCGCGGCGATTGAGGGTGATTCTTTAACGGATGACATTGACCGCGCCTTAGCCTTTGTTTATTTTCCCGCACCTGCACGACATTTGGATTGAAGAGCCGCCGGCGATGACGCTTGCGCACTTTTCTGCGACAACATGAACCCCTGCAGCCTGTCTTCGCCGAGACGGGAACGATGGGTCAGAAGGATAAACATGACCGGCTCCGCTCCCTGGACACCTAAGAAGCCCACCGCCCTCCTCGTTCTTGCGGATGGCACTGTCATCGAAGGCACCGGCATCGGCGCGACCGGCAAGGTTCCGGCGGAAGTCGTGTTCAACACGGCGCTCACCGGCTACGAAGAAATCCTCACGGACCCATCCTATCTCGGCCAGATCGTCACCTTTACCTTCCCGCATATCGGCAATATCGGCACCAATGACGAAGATATCGAAGACCTGACGCCGGCTGCACGCCGCGGCGCCGTCGGCACGATCTTCAAGGCCGACATCACCGACCCGTCCAACTACCGTGCAGCCAAGGACCTCGATGGCTGGCTGAAGAGCCGCGGCGTCATCGGCCTGTCCGGCATCGACACTCGCGCGCTGACCGCCTGGATCCGCGAACACGGCGCACCGAATGCCGTCATCGCCCACGACCCGAATGGCGTCTTCGACATCGAGGCGCTCAAAGCCGAAGCCAAGGCATGGAGCGGCCTGGAAGGCCTCGACCTCGCCAAGGAAGCCACATCCGGCCAGTCCTCGCAGTGGACTGAAAAGCCCTGGGTCTGGAACGAAGGCTATAGCGAACTGAAGGCCGAAGACGCGAAGTATCACGTCGTCTGCATCGATTACGGCGTCAAGCGCAACATCCTGCGCCTCTTCACCGGTCTCGACTGCAAAGTCACGATCGTCCCGGCCCAGACTTCCGCCGAAGACATTCTGGCGCTGAAGCCGGACGGCATATTCCTGTCGAACGGCCCGGGCGATCCGGCTGCAACCGGCGAATACGCCGTGCCGGTGATCCAGGAGATTATCAAGACCGACATCCCGACCTTCGGCATCTGCCTCGGTCACCAGATGCTGGGTCTCGCACTCGGCGCCAAGACCGAAAAGATGCATCAGGGCCATCACGGCGCCAACCACCCGGTCAAGGACCACACGACGGGCAAGGTCGAAATCGTTTCGATGAACCACGGCTTCGCAGTCGACTCGAAGTCACTGCCGCAAGGCGTTGAAGAGACTCACATCTCGCTGTTCGACGGCACCAATTGCGGCCTGCGCCTCTCCGGCAAGCCGGTCTTCTCCGTCCAGCACCACCCGGAAGCTTCGCCGGGCCCGCAGGACAGCCACTATCTCTTCCGCCGCTTCATCAATCTGGTGCGCGAAAAGAAGGGCGAACCGGCTCTCGCCGAACGCTGATCATCAGATTTTTAGAGACTTTCGAATGGCCCGCTTTCAGCGGGCCATTTCTTTTTGGCGCTTCACCAGCATCCAGAAACGGACGCATAGGAAGATAGCGGCAGCGGCAAGTCCCAGCACGAAGCCTAACCAGACACCCTTGCCGCCGAGACCGAGCGGGAAGGCGAAGACATAGGCGCAGACGAAACCGATCGGCCAATAGGCGATCAGCGCAAGGATCATCGGGATTTTCGTATCCTTGAGACCGCGCAGCAGCCCGGCGCCGACTGCCTGCAGACCATCGACCAACTGAAATGCCCCGGCAATCACGATCAGCGGCGCGGCAAGCGCCAGCACGGCAGCGGCATCGTGCTGAGTCGTATCCAGAAACAGCCCCCCCCAGAAGAACGGGAACGCCGCATAAAGAATGCTGCCGACGATCGCGAAAACGACGCTGACGACCAGAACCGCGATCCCTGCCCGTTTCACCCCGAGATCATCACCGCGACCGTTTGCAAGCCCGACACGAACGGTCGCCACCTGCGCCAGCCCCAGCGGGATCATGAAGGCGATCGACGCCAGTTGAAGCGCGATACCATGGGCCGCAAGCTCCAGCTTGCCGATCATTCCCATCAGCAGCGATGCGGCCGCAAACAGGCTGGTTTCGGCGAGAATGGTGAAGCTGATCGGAAGACCGAGGACAAGTACCTCGCGAATGATCGGCCAGTCAGGGCGCCAGAAACGCACGAATATCTCGTAGGCCCGTGTCGCTTCATGCATCTGCACATAGGCGATGATGATGATGAAGCCGGTAAGATTGGCGCAGACGGCCGCAAGGGCTGCACCGTAGATACCAAGCCGAGGTGCGCCGAAATGGCCGAAGATCGTCAGATAGGCCACCACGAAGTTCATCGCGAACATCCCGAGCGTGACATAGAGAACGATGCTGCCCTTCTCGAGCCCGGTCACGAAGCTGCGGATCGCGAACAGGCCGAGCGCCGGGAACATGCCCCATTGCGCGATGCGCAGATAACCCTGGGCATTCGCCGCCACATCCGGCGCCTGGCCGAGCGCAAGCAGGATCGGCTCGGAAAACCAGAGGATCGGCGCCATCAGCGCGCAATAGGCAATAACGACCCAAAGCCCCATGCGAACCGCACGCCTGACACCCACCTTGTCATTATGGCCGAGGGCCTGCGCAACGAGCGGAATGACGGCGCTGGTAAAGCCCGTGCCGAAGATGAAGACAATGAAAAACGCCTGTGTCGCGATAACGACGGATGCAAGCTCCGTGGTACCGAGCCAGCCAACAAGGATGACGTCGGTCGTATGGGTCGCCATCTGCGCCAGCTGCGCGCCGACAAGCGGGATCCCAAGAGCAAACGTGGCGCGCAGATGTCCCGCCCACGAGCTTTCCCGGCTTTCGATTGCGACCGTGTTGAGCGAACTCGACATTTCAAACCTCGATAAAAGAAAAGGCCGCTTCCAGAAAATGGTCAGCGGCGCAGCACTTTGCCTATAAAGGCGGCAGGTTTTCCGGGCAAGGCTGGCGGTCCATCCAGCAGTTTTTGTGCGACTTACTTCACGAAACCTGATGGATCGCACGAGCGGCAGAGGTATCTCGCGATATGCGCGCAACGAACACGATCGCTGCGCACGCCATGAAGATGGCCGCCATCAGGTAGGGCGCACCGGCAAATTCGACGATCGCGCCCTCCCCGGTGAACCTGCTGAAAAGCTGGGTGAATATAGCCGGCCCGATGATGGTCGTGAGACTGGTCATGCTCGTCATCGCACCCTGCAATTCCCCTTGCGCCGACGGCGGCACCTTGGCCGAGGCGATGCTGCGCAGCGCGGGATCGGCAACATTCTCGATCGTCGTCAACAGGATGACGGCATAGACCATCCAGCCTTCCCAGGAGAAGGCATAGCCGGCGAGACCGAGACAGGAAAAACAGATCCCGAGCAAGCTCGTTCGCCACTCGCCGAGAACCGGAATGAGGCGAGGCAGGACAAACACCATGACCAGCGCCGCGCAAATGCCGAACAGGCCGAGCGACAATCCGATCTGCGCCTCGCTCCAGCCGTAGCGATAGGTCGAGACGAAGGACCAGACGGACGGATAAACGGCGTGAGAAAGCCAGTAGAGAAACATCACCAGCAATATCCAGCCGACACCGGAATAGTGGCGCATCTGGCGCAGCGCCCCAAGCGGATTGGCACGTCGCCAGTCGAAAGCCCGCCGGTTGTGCCGCTCCAGTGTTTCCGGCAGCAGGAACCATGCCGCGATAAAGTTGGCGAGAGACAGCAGACCGGCCCCCAAAAACGGTACACGCGGTCCGAATTCTCCGAGCAGGCCGCCGATCACAGGTCCGATCGTGAAGCCAACCCCGAAGGCGATGCCGATCAGGCCAAAATTGCGTGCCCGCGTGCGGTCGTTACTGATATCGGCGATATAGGCGGAACAGGTGGCAAAACTGCCGCCTGAAAATCCGGCCAGCGCACGGCCGATGAAAAGCATCCAGAAACTGGTCGCGGCGGCGCAGATAAGATTGTCGATGGCAAAGGTCAGCACCGAGATGAGCAGGATCGGCCGGCGCCCGAAGCGATCGGACAAATTGCCGATAAGCGGCGCAAAGAGGAACTGCATCGCCGAATATATCAGCAGAAGCCAACCACCGTCGATCGCAGCAGCGCTGACATCATCCCCTGTCAGTTCCTGCAGGAAGGCCGGCAGGACCGGCATGATAATCGCGATACCGATGACATCCAGAAACAGAATGACGAAGACGAGAAACAGGCCACGGCGGACGGATTTAGGTTCGAGCATCGAATGCCTCTCTCAACATCTCACCTGGAAAAGACGATCGGATCGCCGGGACGACTACATAACGGAAAAAGAAAATCGGAACAATACAGGAACATCTCAAAATTTCTGATGCGGGCGATGACGGAATCGCGCCTATATCCTTCGGCAATCAGGGGGTGAGCGTAATGATTGAGTTGATCTGGCAGGGCATATTGATCGGCATCGGGGCAACGGTGCTTATGGACATCTGGGCGCTTGTCCTGCATTTCGTCTACCAGCAGCCCAAGCCGAACTGGGCGCCCGCAGGCCGCTGGTTCCGGCATCTGGCAAAGGGCAAGGTCTTCCACGACAGCATTGCAACCGCAGAACCTTATCGTCATGAACTGGCACTTGGCTGGATCGGCCACTATGCCGTCGGCATCCTTTACGGTGTCATTCTTGTCCTGATCATGGGACCGGACTGGATGCGCTCCCCAACGTTCCTGCCCGCCTGGGTTCTCGGCATCGTGACGATCGGCGCTGGCTGGTTCCTGATGCAGCCCGGCATGGGCCTCGGCTGGGCGGCATCGAAAACGCCTAACCCGAAGAAGGTAAGGCTGCTGAACTTCGTCGCCCACACGGTTTTCGCACTCGGACTATACGCAACGGCGCTGCTGATCCGCTGATACCCGACTGAACGCCGTCGTCTGAACCGCATGAGATGACGGCAACGATGTGCCTGATCCGCCGCACCATCTCAGGTAGATCTGCAATCGTTGACTTCCCGTTTATCACGACGAATTAAAATGGGCGCGCAATACCCTTGCCCGACGTTGTGAAACATTCTGCGTCGGCGAACAGATGGCGGTTCAGGATGCGACTGAGTACGATCACACATCTTGCCTATGCGGTAACCCTCGTTCTCACGGCCATATCGGCCTCCACCTTCATATTGTCCGCGAGAAGCGCGTCGCAGGAGCGCACGGCGATCCAGCAACATCTTGAGATTGACGATCTCGCGGAAGAACTGGCCGTCATTGCCGAGAGCCGCACAGACGAGGCACGTCTTTATGTCATGCGCGGCGATGAACAGCATCTCGCACGGTTCTACGTGGATGACGATCAGGAAGGACATCTTGAAGGCAGTATCGCAAAGCTGTCCAACCTCGGCCTCTCGCCGGAAGAAAAGACGATGTTCGACCGCATCCGAAATGCGGCAGATGCTATCGACGCGATCGAAAAGGAAGCCATCAGCGCCTATCGTGCTGGCCGGCAGAATGACGCTCAACAGACTCTATTTGGTGACGAGCATTATCGCCTGCACACCGAGCTTTTGAAGCAAGTCGAAGCGGTGAGAGCCAGTGTTACCGCACGTTCGCAGGTCGCGGTTGATGCGGCCAAGGCCCGAAGCGACTTCTTCGGCAACATCGCGAAATCCATGCTGGTTCTGACGGCGCTGATGTTTCTGGCGGTGCTTTATTTTGTCCTGAGCCGGCGCGTGGCGCTGCCGCTGATCAGGATGAGCAACGTCGTCACCCGGCTGGCACGCCAGGATTACGATGTCGAGGTTCTGGACGACGGGAGGCGGGATGAGATCGGCGAAATGAACCACGCCATCCAGATTTTCCGCAACAATGGCCTGGAAAGGGAGCGCCTCGACGCCGAACGCCGCAAGGATCAGCGCATGAAGGACCTGATGTTGCAGATGATGCATCGGGTGCAGGCCTGCCAGAACCAGGAGGAACTTTCGGATGTCGTCTCGCGCTTCATGCCGCAGATTTTTCCGGATGCCGCCGGCCACCTGTTCATCCTGAAGGAACAGGGATCGACCCTTCACTCCTTGGGACAGTGGTCTGATCCCGCCGCATCCGAACTGCATTTTTCGATCGACGATTGCTGGGCGCTGCGGCGTGGCCGTCCGCATTTCAGCGAGCCTGATGGTGACGACGTCATCTGCCACCACATCCACATGGCCGAAAACAGCAATCTGTGCATCCCGCTCACTGCGCTGGGAGAGATCGTGGGGCTCCTCTATCTCGAAACGTCTGTCCACAATCACGCCTCACCTGCCGATCGCCTCTATTTCGAGCTGCTGGCGGAAAACGTCGGCCTTGCGGTCGCCAACCTGCAGCTTCGGCAACGCCTTGTTGGCATGGCGAAACGCGATGCGCTGACGGGACTGATGAACCGCCGCTCTCTCGATGAGGCACTCAATCGGCTTGTCGAAGAGCCCGGCGCCTCGCTTGCATGCCTGATGATCGATATCGACCACTTCAAGCGCTTCAACGATCAGTTCGGTCATGATGCCGGGGATGCTGTCATGCAATATGTCGCGCGTATCCTGTCGGAGGTCGTGACCGGCAAGGGCGACGTGTTTCGGTTTGGCGGCGAAGAATTCACCGTCCTTTTACCGGGATTGGCCGCGGAAGATGCCGAGAAGATCGCCGAGCAGTTGAGGCAATCCGTCGAAAGCTCCCCCGTGTCATATCGTGGACGCCTGCTCGATCCCGTCACCATTTCCCTTGGCATTTCGACATCCCCGCAAGCCGGCACCATATCGACCGTATTGGAACGGGCAGACCGCGCCTTGCTTTCAGCCAAGAGGAATGGTCGCAACCGATGGATCCAGGACGGCGCTCTTGATCAGCAATGATGTCTGACGCCCCATCCGGCAACCGAACCGAAAAACATAACCCCACCTGACCTGATCGGGGATGATTTCGGTTTCGGCGAAAAAACATGCCGGCAATTTCAGTCTTTTACGGAAATGCAGCGCGTTTTTCATCCTCGCCCCGCAAGCTTCCGCGACAATCATCACGTCATCGGGCGGGAAACCGGGTTCGCGAACCGGAAGTCCTAAAACGGGTCTGAACCCGGTTTTCGATGATGGCCGCGAATGCCGGAAAGACGGGAATTGACAAGTCTCGTACGGAAAGCAGCAAACGGTCGGGGCAGGCAAATGCCTACCACCAAACCATCACAGACGACGCCTGCCCCACTCCCGCATAGAAATCACCCCGCCGGCCACCCGGCAGGGCCGCATCTGCTGCGTGAAAATATGTGTCTGCAGCCCCTCAGACATCCCCCGAAAACGTATCGCAGGAATTCATGTTGCCGCTGTCGAAACCGCGCTTGAACCAGCGCATCCGCTGGGCGGAGGTACCGTGGTTGAAGCTTTCCGGCACGACATACCCTTGCGTCCGCTTCTGCAGCGTATCGTCACCGATCTGCTGCGCGGCATTGAGCGCCTCCTCGAGGTCGCCCTGGCTGAGAAAGCCCTTCTGATCAGTGCGCTTGCCCCACACGCCGGCAAAGCAATCCGCCTGCAGCTCGACGCGCACCGACATCTGGTTCGCCTCGGTCTCGCTCATCCGCTGGCGCATCTGGTTGAACTTCGGCAGCACGCCGATCAGGTTTTGAACGTGATGACCGACTTCATGCGCGATCACATAAGCCTCGGCAAAATCGCCGGAAGCACCGAAACGCTGCGAGAGTTCGTTGAAAAATGTCGTGTCGAGGTAGAGCTTGCGGTCACCCGGGCAATAGAACGGTCCGGAAGCCGATGAGGCAAAGCCGCAGGCCGAGCGCACCTGGCCCGAAAAGAGCACAAGTGTCGGATCCTGATATGCCTGTCCGGAAGACTTGAAGATTTCCGACCATGTGTCTTCGGTATCGGCGAGAACCGTGCGCACGAAGGCGGTCATCTCGTCATTGGCCGGCGTGCCCTGTTGCGTCTGCTGCGAGCTGCCATCGCCATCAAAGCCGATATCGCCGCCTGAAAGCAGCGTCAGCGGGTTGATGCCGGTGATCCAGCAGATGATCAGCACGACGACAATGCCGCCGATGCTGAGACCACCGCCGCCTCTTCGACCGCCCCCGATCGGGATACGCATCCCGCCGCGACCGAACGGGCTCCCTCCCATGGAAGCCCCGCGCTGATCCTCGACATTGTCCGACTGGCGGCGACCCTTCCATTCCATATTGCCCACTCCTCGACGGCTTCATGTATTAAGAAAGGACAATATAGCGCAACGGCGAGGAAAGGCGATGAGGGATTGGCGAAATGCCCTCACGCCACCTTCAGCTGCTTCTTGCTCGGCAAGAACACCGTCAGCAATCCGATCGCCGGCAGGAACGAGCAGACGCCGTAGACGAAGACAATCCCGTGGCTATCCGCCAGCACGCCGAGCACTGCCGCCGCGATACCACCGACACCGAAGGCGATACCGAAGAAGATGCCGGCAATCATGCCGACACGACCGGGCACCAGCTCCTGCGCCATCACGATGATCGCCGGGAAAGATGAGGCCATGATGAAGCCGATGATCGCCGAGAGGATGATCGTCAGCGGCAGGTTTGCGTAAGGCATGGCGAGCGTGAACGGCAGCACGCCAAGGATCGAGACCCAGATCACCACTTTCGAGCCGAACCGGTCGCCGATCGGACCGCCGACAACGGTGCCGAGTGCCACTGCACCGAGGAATACGAACAGCATGATCTGCGACATCTGCACCGAAACCCCGAACCGCTCGATCGCAAAGAAGGTGTAATAGCTGCTGATCGACGCCATATAGGCGTTCTTCGAGAAGGTCAGGATGGTCAGCACGACAAGCGCGATGACGACCGTGTTCTTCGACAGGTTATGAGCGCCGAGAGCCTTCTTCTTCCCCTTGTTGGCGGCCATATGCGCCTTGTACCAGCGGGCGATCCAGGTCAGGACGATGATGCCGAGAAGCGCCATGGCAGAGAACCATCCGACACTGCCCTGCCCCATCGGCACGATGATGAAGGCGGCAAGCAGCGGCCCGATCGACTGGCCGAAATTGCCGCCGACTTGGAAGGTTGCCTGCGCAAAACCGTAACGCCCGCCCGCGGCTAGCCGCGCGACACGCGAGGCCTCCGGGTGGAAGACGGCCGAACCGATGCCCACAAGACCGGCAGCAACCACCAGAATTCCATAGGTCGGCGCCCATGCAAGCAAGAGCAAGCCGAAGAAGGTCGATGCCATGCCGACCGGCAACGAATAGGGATAAGGTTTCTTGTCCGTGACAATCCCGATGACCGGCTGCAGCAGGGAAGCGGTACACTGGAAGGCAAGTGTCAGGATACCGATCTGCCAGAAGTCCAGATGGAAGTCCGCCTTCAGCATCGGATAGATCGCCGAGATCATCGACTGCATGATGTCGTTGAGCATATGGCAGAAACTCGCCGCCAGAATGATCGGCAGCACTGTCTTTTCTGCCGCAGCGCTTGCTGTCGGCTTTGATGTTGCATCAGCCATGAAATTCTCTCCCGGCCAACGGACGCTGCCGTCCGAAGTTCCTGCCGCATGTGTTCTTGATGAACGGCAGGAATAGTACCGGTGAGTTCGGCTGTCCATGCCAGCCATGCCACGAGCGGTACGGTTTACGTAATACGTCTTCCGGCAAGAAAGCCGCTATGACGCAACCGGCAATGAAGGAACGGTCACAGTGGGATGCGTCCGCTCCCACCGACGCTTCAGGACCGCCGTCAAAGCGTAATAGGCGGCGACAACCAAGGTCATCGAGACATAACCATCAATCGCGTAATGCCAGCCGAGATAAACCGAACTGATCTGGATGAATGCGACATAGGCGAAGGCGACCACTCCGAGACGGCGGGAGTAGCCATTGAGGAAAAGCGCATTCAGCGTGATCAGGCCGACATGAATGCTCGGAAAGGCGGAAATACCGCTGCCGAAACCGGCGCTGCCGCTCTCATGCAGTGCCCAAAGATAGGTCTGGTATTCGGCAGCAGAACTCACTCCGTCGCCTCGGCTCAAGAAAGCGATGAGGCCGGCGAACCGTGCCTGGTCGCCGACGACCGCACCATAGAAGGCCGGCCCCGCCGAAAGAAACAGCCCCGCGAGAATATTGCCACAGCCGATCCAGACGAAAGCGAAAAGCAGCAGATAACGTTTTCTGATCCCGTCGGCCGATGGCGACGTGGCAACGAAGAACAGGGCGCCGAAGCACAGAATGAACCAGAGAACGTTGTAGTTGAATTCGATGACGCTCCTGACCCAGTCCTGCCCAAGCACTGAATGGAGCAAGATCCAGGGATCGACGCCGAAATGCAGCCACGCATCTATATCCGCCTGAGCACGGTCATCGATGAACCCGCCGCGCAAGGCAGGCAACATGTTCTTGATTGACGTGAAGCTGCCTTGAAAGAACATCAGTCCTCCCAGCAGCAAGACGCCGGAAATCAGCCCGGCCATTCTCTTCGCCGAAAAAATCCGACGGAAAGCCAGTCTACGCCGGCGATCGAAGCGATGCACCAGCCAAAACATGTCGAAGGAGATCGCAATCACCGGCATGACGATCAGAAACACCTTTGTCCACTGACCAAAGTAGAGATCGTGAGACAACATAGGAAAAAAGCCACCAAACCACGCCAAATAGATGGCGAATAAAGTGTATAATAACGTTATAATATAGAAATAAGCATCGGAACGCAGGCGCTTGAGCACATCAACAGCAGTCAAAATCGGAATTGATCGCAGATATCCTGCAGACATGACTTGTCCCCCAGTCAAAAAAACAATCCAGAATTCTGAAAATACCCCGGAGACCCAAGTATTCCCGAGTAATTAACTTTCGATTATGCCCGCGGCGTCAATCCACCACGATTCCTGTCGATTTGCCGATTTATGGGGTTCTCATAGGCCGCACATTTGCCTATAAGCCGCGTCTAGCCAGAAAAATGATGCGCACGTGACCCGACCGGAGCTACCCACGCCCCGTGCCGGTTTTTCGCGCAGACAAAGAGCGGATAGAGACCATGCCAAAGCGCCAAGATATCAAATCGATCCTCATCATCGGCGCGGGTCCGATCGTCATCGGCCAGGCATGTGAGTTCGACTATTCCGGCACCCAGGCCTGCAAGGCGCTGAGGGAAGAAGGCTACCGGGTCATCCTGGTCAATTCCAACCCGGCAACCATCATGACCGATCCGGGCCTCGCCGACGCAACCTATGTCGAGCCGATCACGCCGGAAGTTGTTGCCAAGATCATCGCCAAGGAGCGCCCGGACGCACTGCTGCCGACCATGGGTGGCCAGACTGCGCTCAACACCGCGCTGTCCCTGAAGCGCATGGGCGTGCTTGATCGCTACAATGTCGAAATGATCGGCGCCAAGCCGGAAGCCATCGACAAGGCCGAAGACCGCGCCCTCTTCCGTGAGGCGATGGCAAAGATCGGCCTCGAGACACCGAAGTCGATGCTCGCCAACGCCACAGAAATCAAGGATGCCGACCGCAAGAAGCACGAGGCTGCCCGCGCGGAACTGAAGGGCAAGCTTTCCGGCGCCGAACTGGATAAGGCGCTTGATGCGCTTGAAAACCAGTGGAATCTAGGTGAGAGCGACCGCAAGCAGCGCTACATGGCACATGCCATGGCGATCGGCGCCCAGGCGCTCGACGTCGTCGGCCTGCCCGCCATCATCCGCCCGTCCTTCACCCTCGGCGGCACCGGCGGCGGCATTGCCTACAACCGCTCGGAATTCTTCGAGATCGTCGGCTCCGGCCTCGACGCCTCGCCGACCACCGAAGTGCTGATTGAAGAATCGGTCCTCGGCTGGAAAGAGTATGAAATGGAAGTCATCCGCGACAAGGCGGATAACTGCATCATCATCTGCTCGATCGAAAACATCGACCCGATGGGCGTCCACACGGGCGACTCGATCACCGTCGCGCCGGCCCTGACGCTGACCGACAAGGAATACCAGATCATGCGTAACGCCTCGATCGCGGTCCTGCGCGAGATCGGCGTTGAAACCGGCGGTTCGAACGTACAGTTCGCCGTCAACCCGGATGACGGCCGCCTCGTCGTCATCGAAATGAACCCGCGCGTCTCGCGCTCGTCGGCGCTGGCTTCGAAGGCCACCGGCTTCCCGATCGCCAAGGTCGCGGCCAAGCTCGCCATCGGCTACACGCTCGACGAACTGGACAACGACATCACCGGCGGCGCGACGCCTGCTTCGTTCGAACCGTCGATCGACTATGTCGTCACCAAGATCCCGCGTTTCGCCTTCGAAAAGTTCCCGGGCGCCTCGCCGGTCCTGACCACCGCGATGAAGTCGGTCGGTGAAGTCATGGCGATCGGCCGTACTTTTGCTGAATCGCTGCAGAAGGCCCTGCGCGGTATGGAAACCGGCCTGACCGGCCTCGACGAAATCGAGATCCCCGGCCTTGGTGAAGGTGACGACCACAATGCCATCCGCGCTGTGATTGGCACCCCGACGCCGGACCGTCTGCGCCAGGTCGCCCAGGCGCTGCGCCTCGGCATGACCGAAAACGAAGTCCACGAAGCTTGCAAGATCGACCCGTGGTTCATCGCCCAGTTGAAGGCGATCGTCGACATGGAAGCCCGCATCCGCGAGCATGGCCTGCCGGCAGACGCCGAAAACCTGCGCATGCTGAAGGCCATGGGCTTCTCCGACGCCCGCCTCGCCTCGCTCACCCACAAGCGCCCGAAGGAAGTCGCCGAACATCGTAACGCACTCAACGTGCGCCCGGTCTTCAAGCGTATTGACACCTGCGCCGCCGAATTTGCTTCGCCGACCGCCTACATGTACTCGACCTACGAGACGCCTTTCGTCGGTGAACTGCGCTCGGAAGCCGAAGTCTCCACCGCCAAGAAGGTCGTCATCCTCGGCGGTGGCCCGAACCGTATCGGCCAGGGCATCGAGTTCGACTATTGCTGCTGCCATGCCGCCTTCGCGCTGAAGGATGCAGGCTATGAAGCGATCATGATCAACTGCAACCCGGAAACCGTCTCGACCGACTACGACACGTCCGATCGCCTCTACTTCGAACCGCTGACGGCTGAAGACGTGATCGAGATCCTTCGGGCAGAACAGGAAAAGGGCGAAGTCGTCGGCGTTATCGTCCAGTTCGGCGGCCAGACCCCGCTGAAACTTGCCGAAGCGCTGGAAAAGAACGGCATCCCGATCCTCGGCACCGCGCCTGACATGATCGACCTTGCCGAAGACCGCGACCGCTTCCAGAAGCTGCTGATGAAGCTTGACCTGACGCAGCCGAACAACGGCATCGCCTATTCGGTCGAACAGGCCCGCACCGTCGCCTCCGAGATCGGCTTCCCGCTGGTCGTGCGCCCCTCCTATGTTCTGGGTGGCCGCGCCATGCAGATCCTGCATTCGGAAAGCCAGCTGCAGACCTATCTGCTCGACACGGTGCCGGAACTGGTTCCGGAAGACATCAAGCAGCGCTACCCGAACGACAAGACCGGCCAGATCAACACGCTTCTGGGCAAGAACCCGCTTCTGTTCGACAGCTACCTGTCGAACGCCATCGAAGTCGACGTCGACTGCCTCTGCGACGGCACGGACGTCTTCATCGCCGGCATCATGGAACATATCGAGGAAGCCGGCATCCATTCGGGTGATAGCGCCTGCTCGCTGCCCCCGCGCACGCTTTCCGGAGCAATGATCGACGAGCTGGAACGCCAGGCCAAGGCAATGGCCAAAGCGCTCAATGTCGTCGGCCTGATGAACGTCCAGTTCGCCATCAAGGATGGCACGGTCTACGTTCTCGAAGTCAACCCCCGCGCCTCGCGTACGGTCCCCTTCGTGGCGAAGACGATCGGTGCACCGATTGCCAAGATCGCAGCCCGCGCCATGGCAGGTGAAAAGCTCGACCCGTTGTTCAGCGCCTACGGCACCAAGCCGGATCCGCGCAACCTCAAGCATATCGCCGTCAAGGAAGCTGTCTTCCCGTTCGCGCGTTTCCCCGGCGTCGACACGCTGCTCGGTCCGGAAATGCGCTCGACCGGTGAAGTCATCGGTCTCGATACCGACTTCGCGCTGGCATTCGCCAAATCGCAGCTCGGCGCCGGCGTGGAACTTCCGCGCGAAGGAACGGTGTTCGTTTCCGTCCGCGACTCTGACAAGGATCGCGTTCTGCCGGCAATCAAGATCCTTACCGAAATAGGCTTCAAGGTTCTCGCAACCGGTGGCACCCAGCGCTTCCTGGCCGAAAACGGTATCGAGGCCACCAAGATCAACAAGGTACTGGAAGGCCGTCCGCATATCGAGGACGCCATTCGCAACCGTCAGGTCCAGTTGGTCATCAACACGACCGACGGAAACAAGGCGATCTCGGACTCGAAATCGCTGCGCCGCGCCACCCTGATGCAAAAAGTGCCCTATTACACGACCATGGCAGGTGCCGAAGCCGCGGCCATGGCAATCAAGGCGCTGAAAGCCGGCAATCTCGAAGTTCGCCCGCTGCAGGCCTACTTCTAAGCAATATACGAGCCGGCCAGCGTTCCTGTTGACCGGCTCTTTTTCGCTCCGCTATCTACCTGGTCGATGACTTGACTAACCGATGTAGGTACGGAGGAAGACCATGGTCGATGATGTGAACCGCTCGCTTGTCATCGAAAACGAACGTGTCTTCGCCACGGACCGCGCTACGCTGTTCAGAGCTTTTTCAGATAAGACACTCTTGGAAAAGTGGTGGGGACCACACGGCTTCACCAACCGCATCGAGAAATTCGACTTCGTCGATGGCGGCACATGGGTGATCGTCATGACATCCTCCAGCGACACCGACTTCGAGAATTATTGGACGTTCGACGAGATCCTGCAGGATGAGCGTATTGCTGCGTTTCATCACGGACCGATGCACGCATTCGGCCTTGAGATCGGCTACCACGACGATGAAAACGGAACACGCCTTACCTGGCGCATGTCCTTCGAAGACACCCAGGACAATCGCGATATCGAGAAATTTCTCTCTGCCGCCAATGAGCAGAATTTAGACCGGCTGGAAACCGTGCTCTCGACCATAAAAAAGCGCCGCTGATACCAAAGCTATACGGCGATACATGCAAGGCATGTAGCCACTAAAAAACAAAACCTTCAGTTGCAAATAAAGAAAATGCACCCTAACTTGATTTAACTAAGTTGAGGGGATTTCATGTCGAAGAACATCGTCATTCTGTTCGATGGCACATCGAACGAGATTTCAGCGGATCGCACCAATATTCTGCGCCTCTTTGGAGCGCTGGAGCGGTCGGAACAGCAGATCGTCTATTACGATCCCGGCGTAGGCACATTCGGCGCCAGCAATGCCTGGTCGAAGGTTTATCGCAATACGATCGAGATCTGGGGACTGGCCACTGGCTGGGGCATGGACCAGAACATCAAGGAAGCTTACCGTTTTCTCATCGAGAATTACGATCCTGGGACAAAAGACACGAATGGCAGCCACATGGATCGTGACCGCATTTACATATTCGGATTTAGCCGCGGAGCATATTCCGCAAGGGTTTTAGCTGGCTTCATCCACGCGCTCGGCCTGATGAGCCGCCAGCATCTCAACCTCCTGGATTATGCCTACAACACCTATAAGGGCATCCCCGTCCAGGAAGAGGTTGACCACGACAAACTTCAGGAAGATGAGGGACGCTCGGCCTTCGCCTCGATGCGTCTCTATGAGCGAACACTGCGCACCGGGCGCCCGCCAATCAAGCTGCTCGGCCTGTTCGATACGGTTGCCTCCGTCATAGAGCCGGGCAAGCATTGGGTGCAGATGAAGACGCACCCTTTTTCCAATATGAATCCCAGCGTCGAATGGGTACGCCATGCCGTGGCCATAGATGAACGTCGCACGATGTTTCAGCCAGAATTATGGATCCCCGATCAGGACTACAGAGGCAGCCCATTCAAGAAAGTGAAGGGGAAACAGAATTTCAAACAAGTCTGGTTTGCGGGCGTGCATGGCGATGTCGGCGGCGGCTATCCTGAGCCGGACAGCGGTCAAGTCAAGATTCCACTCGAATGGATGATCAGAGAGACCGAACCAACGGGCTTGCTTTATCGAACCCAAACCGTTGAAGATATTGTCAAAGGACAACGTAGCAACAGATATGTCAGCCTGAACGCAACAGCAGACCTGCACGATTCCATGAGCCTCGGCTGGAAACCGCTGGAGTATCTTCCTCGTCGCGTACCTGAAAACTCATGGCGCAAGCGGGGCGATAGTCGCTCGATTTATATCCCGTTCCGGGATCGTCGTTTTATTCCAGAGAGAGCCATGCTGCACAGTTCGGTACGCATCCGAATGGAAGGCGGCGGTTATAATCCGCCCAATCTACCGAAAGACCCATTCTTTGTGGATTGATGGATACCTCTCCCGAGCTGACTGACCGGCGATTGGCCGCCTCCACTTTCGCAAAGGCGGCCTGGCCCATCATGGACCCATTCATCCGGAATAATCCCGGAGGAATTTCCACATCAGAAGTGACGCGACAGCCAGCGTCGTCCACATCGCAAAAGCAACGCAGACTGACATGATTAGACTTGCGACCCGCCTCGTCATCGGGCGGCACCTCCAGGGGTTGGTCCGGGAACAACGCTAAGGGTGAATTTTCCACCTGTCTTGAAGCACTCGAGGGGAACGTTAAAAGGTAAAAACCAACGGCTGGATTTTTTCGCCGCCATGTCTCGCATTGCACCATTTACGCTCCGAAACGATACCGCAATGCAGCATGCGCCTGTTGATAACCTGATTGCAGCTCACATGAGCCGTTTAACCGACGCGAAATCCTCGCGAAAACGGGCAATCTCTTTCTCTTTCAAATCCTCATCAACAATACGCAGTAGGTAGGATGGATGAACGGTAACGAATAGCGTCTTGCCTTCTTCCATTGCGATTGGCTCGCTGCGAACATCTGCCAGCTTCTGCCGCATGTCGGTCAAAGCGAAGAGCGCCGTCGCTCCCATTGCAATGATAAGTTTCGGTTTTACCAGTTCCAGTTCCTGGCGCAGCCACCAGCGGCATTGCCGAACCTCCCCCATATTAGGCTTCTGGTGGATACGCCTTTTCCCACGTGGCTGATATTTGAAATGCTTCACTGCATTGGTCACATAAAGCCTGTCGCGCTCAATCCCAGCGAGCTTCAGCGCCTCATCGAATAGCGTTCCAGCAGGACCTACAAACGGCCTCCCCGCCAGATCTTCATGGTCGCCGGGCTGTTCGCCGACCACCATCACATCTGCATCCGCTGGCCCTTCTCCAAACACCGTCTGGGTTGCTAGGCAATGGATGTCGCAACGCGTGCAGGAACGTGCAGCTTCGCTGACCGCAGCGAGTGTGCCCACAGCAGGAAGGGGCTGCGTCGGCACCCTCGCCGCGGCCTCCTGTATGCGATGATGGAACGGCAAAGGCTCGCTCGCCCGCTTGACGGCCATTTCAAGCACATCTGCCTCTGCTTTGGCGATCATGCCGGGAATGAGTTCCGCCTCGGGCAGGTTCTTCCAGTATTTCTTCGGCATCTCGGCCATCATCATCTTCACCTTCAATCGCGCCGGATTGAAGATGGAAGCATAATAGGTGCGCCAGAGATCATCGGTCTCATCACGCAGATCTGGCCTTGGTGCAGGATCGTCGTTCACCTTCAATTCGTCGCCATCCCAGGAAGCCGACCCCTTGGGCGTGGCAATCAACCAGTCCATGTCGGTAAATCGCCGTTGAAAGAAGGGCGCCACACGAGCGACGATGAAGTGATCCGGCTCGAACCACGCCACGAAGCGCCGCCGCCCCACCTTCCCCTCCGGCAGCGGAATTTCCTTGAAGCGCACGAAAGCCGTCATCTTGTGATAGTCACGCCCCACCGACTTCGCGAGCTGACGCGCCGCGGCCACATCACGATCGGTCGCCATGTTGAGCAGACCGTGCGAATGGAAGAGCCTGAACAGCAGCCGATAGAGAAGTGCAAATCGGGTTGGATCGGAATGGCAGAGAACCGCCTCGGCCAACCGGATGAAAGAAGGCTGCACACTGATTTTCGGTGGCGGATTTGCCGGCTGCGGAAGTCTGTTGTCGTCGAAGCCGAACAGGCCGTCAGCATCGTCCATCGTCCGCCATTCGATGAATTCAGGTGTAATTCCGGCCATCATGAAACCCCGGGCCGCATCCCGCCATTCATCAAGATCGCCCCGCCCCCGCAAGGAATAGCGAAACATCATAATAGCGACAGTTGCTCCGGCTTGGGTTGAAACATGGCGCGAAGATCAGACCGGTCGACCAGCCGGTGTGGCGTCCAGCCGTCACAGATGACAAAGGGTTGTATCTTCCGGAGCGACACGTTCAGTCGCTTCAGATCATCCAGCCTGAGTTTTCGGAACCGCCGAGACGACAGAATGCCGTTGACCGCTTTGGTGCCGAAACCCGGAACCCTGAGCAACATCTCGCGATCTGCACGATTGACATCGACTGGGAACCGATCGCGATGAGACAATGCCCAGGCAAGTTTTGGATCGAGATCGAGATCGAGCATTCCTCCATCACGTCCCGATGTGATTTCCTCAATGTCGAACCCGTAGAAACGATAGAGCCAGTCGGCCTGGTAGAGCCGGTGTTCACGCATCAATGGCGGCTTGATCAGCGGCAGCTTTTTCGACGAATCCGGGATGGGACTGAAGGCCGAATAATAGACACGCTTCAATCCATAACTTCCGTAAAGCCTGGCACTGGTGCCAAGGATCGTGGCATCGCAGGCACCATCCGCCCCGACGATCATCTGCGTGCTCTGCCCCGCCGGTGCGAATTTGCGCCGCCGCTTGGTCTGCAATGTCGGCTCCGCCATTTCCTCGATCTTCAGTCGCAGATTCCCCATTGAGCGACGGATGTTCGCCGGCTGCTTCTCCGGTGCGAATTTCCCGATCCCGGCGTCGGTCGGCAATTCGATATTGATCGAAAGACGATCCGCATAAAGCCCCGCCTCCTCGATCAGATGAGCAGAAGCTTCAGGGATAGACTTCAGATGGATGTACCCGCGGAAGTTATGGATCGTTCGCAATTCCCTGGCGATCCGCACCATCTCCTCCATGGTGTGATCGGATGAGCGGATGATCCCTGAAGACAGAAAAAGGCCCTCGATATAGTTGCGGCGGTAAAATTCGAGCGTAAGCCAGATCACTTCTTCCGGCGTAAAACGTGCACGCTCCACATTGCTGGAAGAACGATTGATGCAGTAGGCACAGTCGTAAATGCAAAAGTTGGTAAGCAGTATCTTCAGAAGCGAGATACAGCGTCCATCAGGCGCATAGGCATGGCAGATAC
This sequence comes from Agrobacterium sp. Ap1, assembly GCF_017313375.1. Taxonomy (NCBI): domain Bacteria; kingdom Pseudomonadati; phylum Pseudomonadota; class Alphaproteobacteria; order Hyphomicrobiales; family Rhizobiaceae; genus Agrobacterium; species Agrobacterium sp. Ap1. Next base: position 223,217 of record NZ_JAFLMY010000008.1, on the reverse strand, counting down.
CTGATCCTTCCGTCGAACCGAGCCCTCCGCTTGCCGACGAATCACGCTTCACGGTCCCGCTCGACGCGCAGGAAGCATCATATTTTGCGGCGTCCGAAAGGATCGCCAATCGTTCTTTCAGCGATTTCTTCATTGCGTATGTTCACTATATGTTCCCGTTGCCGCTGTCAAGAGATTGACAAACGGGCGCGGTTCACATCACATGCGGCACGCGGGAGATATGGCATGGTTTCGAAATTCCTCGTAAGGGACATCGAAATTCTGATATAGTGACCCTACATTTTGACGTTGCGATGGTTCCGAAGTTCACGCTCCGGAACCTGTTTCTTTTTGTGTTCGCGGCATCCGCGGGCACGCCCCTGAAGGACAAGAAAATGGTTGAAAAGGTACCGATGACGCAGAACGGCTTTGTCCAGCTGCAGGAAGAACTGCGCTGGAGGCAGCAGGAGGAGCGTCCCCGTATCATCGAAGCGATTGCGGAAGCGCGCGCCCATGGCGACCTTTCGGAAAACGCTGAGTATCACGCTGCCAAGGAAGCCCAGAGCCACAACGAAGGGCGCATTACCGAGCTGGAAGACCTGACAGCCCGCGCAGAAGTCATCGACCTTTCCAAGATGTCCGGCTCCAAGGTCAAGTTCGGCGCCACTGTAAAACTGGTCGACGAAGATACCGAAGAGGAAAAGACCTACCAGATCGTCGGCGATCAGGAAGCCGACGTGAAGGCCGGTCGCATCTCGATCTCCTCCCCGATCGCCCGCGCCATGATCGGCAAGGAAGCAGGCGAATCGATCGAAGTCGTTGCGCCTGGCGGCTCCAAGGCCTACGAGATCCTTTCCGTTTCCTGGGGCTGATCGCCGTGGCCGAGGGCCAGAATAACATCCATCACAATCCGGCAGTCGTCGATATCGGTGAAGTCGAGGTCATAGCACCTAACTTCAAGCGGCGGCTGTCCGGTGTGACAAGCACGATCATCCAGCTGATTCCTGTTCAACGCGCCCTTGGCTACAAGGTGGCGGCTCTTGGACCGGGCCTGCCGGATACCATCCCGCATATCCGCTTTCGTGATCTTCTGAGCCTCCGGCGCCCGCCGCGCGGCAAAAAGAACCGCGTCTGGCACGCCCGCCGCAATGTCGAGATGCTGCCGGCGATCATCATGCGCGACGTGTTGCGCATGCCGCTGACGATCGTCTTCACCTCCGCCTCGCAACGCCGCCACACCGGCTGGACAAAATGGCTGATCTCGAAGATGGACGCCGTCGTCGCCACCAGCGGCCGCACCGCCACCTATCTCAATGTGCCGAATACCGTTGTCATGCACGGCATCGACACCGAACGCTTCTCACCGGCGAAAGACAAGGCTGCCGCGCGCACGGCGCTCGGCCTTGATCCGAAACAAAAGTTCGTCGGCTGCTTCGGCCGGGTCCGTCATCAGAAGGGCACCGATCTTTTCGTCGACACGATGATCGCGCTTCTGCCCACGCGCCCCGACTGGACCGCCATCATCGCCGGCCGCGCCACCGGCCCGCATGTCGACTACGAAAAACAGCTGATGGAAAAGGCCGCCAACGCCGGCCTCGCCGATCGCATCCTCTTCGTCGGCGAACACACCAATATCAACGACTGGTACCGCACCCTCGACCTCTTCGTCGCCCCCCAGCGCTGGGAAGGCTTTGGGCTTACTCCGCTGGAAGCGATGGCAACCGCCGTCCCGGTTGTCGCCACCGATGTCGGCGCGTTTCCAGAACTGATCGTAACCGGAAATGACGAGACCGGTACAATTGTTCTCGCTGACTTGGAAGCGATGACGGCAGCATCGGCAGATTTCATGGACGATGATGCGCGTCGCCAGAAAGCCGGCACCCGTGCCCTCCAGCACGTCACAACGAATTTCCGTATAGAGCACGAAATTCGCCGACTAGGAGCCGTTTATGAAAGCGCTGCATCTCCGTAACGCCCCAGAAGGCATGCACTCTATAATATGTCAGCAGAATTATTTTCCGCACGCGAAGCGATCGTCATAGCCGAGCCCGCATTCGCGCAGAGCCGATATTTTCGAAAAATTTGAAAGCTTGATCTCCAGTTCCGAGCAAACCTCGTTGGCGAGCGTGACATGCTCAAGAATACGTTTCTGCCCTTCAACAAGACCGCTCTTGGCCATATCGCCGGCCTTCTCATAGAATCTCGGATTATTCGCATTCGAGATATCGATACCGAAAAAGCCAATCTCCGCCGGCCTCCAGTATATCGCGAACTGCAGCGCACTGATTACGACGGATCCACCTTGAAATACCCCACGTTCAGGCGCCAGGGAAATTCCTGCGGAACGATCCCCATTCAGGCGAACGAAATCCAAATCGGCAATATCCGCATTGCTTCGCCTGGGAAGACGGTAAGGCTTGCGAATGTCGTTGATCAGAATAATGCGCCGATCACCAAGCCAGCTCCTGTCGATTTCGCAGATAGCGCGGATCACACTGGTCGAGAACAGGCAAATAACATTGTGAGTGATCTTCTCGCGCATCAAATCGAAATGGCGCCAGACGAACCGCTCATCTTCGATCGCGATGGCAAGCGGTGTCGATATTGGATCACGAATGAGGTTGATAGCGCCGTTAAGTAAAATACACGTTCCGGCTTCGATACCGCCAAGGTCACATCCTTTTACGGATGGCCCCGAGCCAACGATGTAGACCGCAGACTTAATTTCTTTCTCAAGCACAGCCGGATGGAACAGTTTGGACACCATCGAGCCGCGATAACGTACTTCTCCGGCCCTGCCTTTTTCTTGAGGTATGTCGAGCTGCAATCCCGGCAACCAGTCCTGAGCGTGCCGCCAGGATTTTCCACCCAGAGCAGATATAATTAGTTTTGCTATGGAGCGCCTTAGTGGTCGTTCTGAAACCCGCCTCATATGCTTCCTCTTAATTCCACGGCGTTCTTGTGGCCAATCACACCAATCAGCACAAGGGCATTGAGAATAATCGGACACTGGAGATGTCCATCGCTTGATACTGAGCGAGCACCCAACCTAAATGTCAGTCCAATGAGTCGCTTAAAACCGCAAATGCGGAAGGTATCCTCCATCATGCTGAAAGCCGTCATCCTGAACGACACACGTGGTGACAATCATTTCGGCTGCTTCCGTGTGATGCGTGTCATCGAAGAAAAGCTTGCAGAGAAGGGCATAACCGTTCGAGCAACGAGCTTGGTCAGAAATGATTGGGAAAAGGACCGGAATTTTCTGGCTGCAATGGCACAAAGCGACATTATCGTAATTAACGGCGAAGGTACCTTGCATCATGGTGCCAAGGCGGGGGAAAGACTTCTCAAGGTCGTGGATCACCCCGTTCGCGGCACAAAGCCGGTCGTATTGATAAACACGCTTTATCAGGAAAATCCGGCGACCTGGGACAGATATCTTGATAAAATGGCGTTGATCGCCACACGTGACTCCTGGAGTGCGGAAGTCGTCCGAGAACAAATTGGGCGCCAAGTCACTTTCGTGCCGGATTTGTCGCTCGCCGAAGGGATGTTGGCGGAACAGCCGGCCAAAAGAGAGCTTCTGACGATCGGCGATTCCATATCCAAGGAAATATCAAGAGAACTGCTGGCTATTGCCTCCACATACCCTGAAGCACGTCTTTTACCCATCACAACGACGATCAAGGCAAGTAAACCGCATTTCCCTCAGCCACTGAAAGCCATGCGTGAAGCCTATATCCGGCTTCACGCCGCAAATTTTGCCAGACGCCACGGAAATGTTCTGTTCAACAAGACAGAAGCAGACTTCATTGATGATTTGAAGCGAAGCTATCTTCATGTCACAGGCAGGTTTCACTCCATCTGCTTCTGCCTGTTTACCCAGACGCCATTTTTGGCCCTGGATTCGAATTCCTGGAAGATTGAAGCGCTTCTGAACGATCTCGACCTCGGCAAAAGCCGACTTATAACGCTGACCGACCTGCGCGAGAGACTGGCCGATCCCGATAGCAGAGCTTATTCGGATACCGAGCGCCAGAAAATCGAAGACGGCCTTGCCCAATGCAAGCTTAAGGCAGACCAGGTTTTCGACGAAATTCGAAGCATTGCCGAAAACGCCAGGATCTAGCTATAAGCTGAATGCCCTTCAAACTGGTGGACGGAACAGCCAATCGATCTGTTTTTCGCCAATTTTCTCGACCAACCCATACCCGACTTTTTTAAGATATTTCTCTGCTTTCGTACCGCCGAGGATCTTCTCCACATTGGTTTGCTTGTTCTCGACGAGTATCCAAGGCTTGCAGCGGCGAATGGTATCCGCGGCACCGGCCAAGGCACGGTGCTCATAACCTTCGAGATCTAATTTTAGAAAAGAGCATTCTGCAAGGCCAAGGCTATCAATCGTTATGCATTCGATATCGCCCTTGCCGACAATTTTTCCCGTAACCGTGCGAGCACCTTCCTTGGTGCCGATGGAAACGAATTCATGCTGGTCGGACAAACCTTTTGCATATGCGGTGGCAATTTTCGCCACGCCCCAATCATCCACATTGCGCGCCAGGCAGGCAAATGCGTCGGGGTTGGGTTCAAAACTATGAACGGCGCTGAAATATTGCGCCATTTTCTTGGTCCATGAACCGACATTGGCCCCTCCGTCAACGGCGACCAGGCGGCCCGGAACAAATTCAAGCGCGCGCTCAAGGTGAGCGATCTGAACACCGGCCTTCTGCTCGAAACCGCGGCGGCTCTTCTCGAAATTATCGCCCGGAGCCGCGTCAATATCCGGCACCCAAAATTCGCCAATCTTCTGCATGGTTTCCTTCATGTAATGTCCAAAAGCGATATGCTTGGCAGGCATGCCCGGCAGTTCACTTCAGAATGAACCTTGTATCTTTTGCGATAAGTGTCCGTACGAAACTTTCCTCAGCATCGCCATTGTGGGGTATCGCCGTCTTTGTTGGCATATTGGAGATGGACCCGGTCTTGAAGAAGTCGAACCCGAACAACAGAACCGACCGGCACGGCGAAGCACTCAGCAAATCGATGACCATTAATCCTGTTGTAGGTCGGGCAACCTCGCGAGACAGGACCTCGTGGCGCCTCTTCGGATAGAGGAAAAAACCTCGGCAACGAACAATCCAGCCAGGCAGGGCGTAACGTGGCGGAGACATCCACAAGATATGGCTTGCCCCCTTCTCGGCCATGATGCTTTCTTCAAGTTCAGTGCTTGTCGCGATGAAATCGGTGCGTGCGCCATGCGAAGCTACATTCGGGATCGGAGCCCGATTGCATCGAATAACCACATCGCAGGCATCGATCTCAGGTCCCTGCACCTTCTGCGACAAACTTTGCGCATTTCCCACAAGGGCGACGGACTTTCCATCCAGCAGTGCAAAAAGCTGCCCTTCATCAACAGGAGATCGATAGGTCATTCCCAACGCCCGTCGGATTCGCCCAACCATCCTTCCGCTTTTCTTTACGGCCTTGTTTCTCAGGTAGCCGCAGAGCGTTTCCCAAGAGATCTTGCTATTCATGGCGGGCCTCTCAATCGACATCAGCGCAATGCGGAACCATCGGTCACCAAGGCATATACCAGACGCGCGAATACCATATTTTTAGGGCGCAGATATTTACGAAAATAAGGTATTGCCTGGATAGGCCGGCTATCCATGGACTGCTGTTCGCTCGGCGTCATTTCGTGGAACTCGTATTCTCCACGATAGAAGAGGAATTTGGCAGGTCTCTTCTTTCCGTTTCGAAAGGTAACAGGAAACGGAACGTGCGTTATGATCGGCGAATATGGGAAGAGCCGGACGTAGCCCAACTCCGCCAGCGCCCGCTTGTTTTCTCCCTCGCTGGCACGGAAAGTCCAAGCCAGCGATTTCAAGATAGAAAGACGTAATATACCCACATCCGCATAGGAGCGGCGCGGATCACCTTCTGCGAACTGATAGGCCTTTAATTCCTCGAGAACTTCATACTGCTCGCTTCTACGCAGGAAACGAGGATCGACCTGCAAGACGTTCTCGTTCGCCGCGAACAGATCGGAATACTGCCGGCAGATATTCTCGTCCAGCGGCCTCACAAACTGCATGTCATCCTGAACGAGGAATATGTATTCATAGCCCTCTCTGAGAGCCAGATCGCACATGGACTGAATATTCTCATAGAGGTTGCCGTGCTTCTTGCCTTCTTTCTTCGCTTGGGAAATGGAAAAAAAGCGGAATTCGTTTTTATGGCGCTCTAGAACCGAGCGGGTCTCGTTGTCTTCGCTTTGATCATCCACAATAGCCAGATCGAAGCCCGGGCACATCCTCAGCGTCGATTGGATGCAACGCTCCAGCGTAACCCCCATATTATACGAGAATATGCAAATCAGGGTGTTCTTGGGCGTCAGCATTTCCAATACCTGCGGACTTCGAGCGACATCTTCTTGTGATCGTGAAGATGATGCGAATTACACTTCGACCAAACCCAACTGTTTGACTTGCCGGATGGTCAGCATCGTCCTCACCGTATCGACATGTTCGTCAGCAGTCAGCACCTCGATAACGAAGTCCTGGAATTGCGTCAGGTTCTCTGCGGTACAGCGCAACAGAAAATCGCTGTCTCCATTCACCATCCAAGCCTCCCGCACCAGCGGCCACTGCTGCACCGTGGCGGCAAATCCCTTCAGGTCAGCATCCGACTGACGCTTCAATCCGACCATACAGAAGGCAGTAAGGTCGAAGCCGAGTTTCTGGCCGTTCAGGAGCGCGTGATACCCCTCGATGATACCGGCCTCTTCCAGCTTGCGCACACGCCGAAGACAGGGTGGTGCGGAAATGCCGACACGTTCGGCGAGCTCCACATTGGTGATGCGCCCGTCCTGCTGGAGCTCCTTCAGAATCTTTATATCGATGGCATCGAGATCGGCGCGGAGCACGGTATTCCCCCTTGGATGGGATGGCTTTTAATCGAAACAGCGTTTAACGCAAGGCGTAAGCAAATACAGCCCCGCGGAACCGCGCACCAGATGTTGCAGGCAAAGTTCGCAGGGATATTTGGAGACGTTGTTACAATCCGCATGCCAAATCCGGTTCTCGACGCCATACGCTCGCGACCAACTGTCCTGTTGTTAATGCAAGCCTGCCCTTGCACTGACGCATGGATCGACATTAGATGACAGTCAAAAAGCGGCAGAGCAAAAACGCCCTTCCTATATGGGGCGGAGTTCATATCCGCGCTTGAAAGGAAATATTCATGTCCGCTCGTCACACGGAAGTGCTGATCATCGGTTCAGGCCCCGCCGGATACACCGCAGCCATCTATGCAGCACGTGCCATGCTGAAGCCGGTCTTGATCGCCGGCATGGAACAGGGCGGCCAGTTGATGATCACCACGGATGTAGAGAACTATCCGGGATTCGGCGATCCCATCCAAGGCCCCTGGCTGATGGAGCAGATGCTCAAGCAGGCAACCCATGTGGGCGCAGAGATCGTCAACGACCTCGTGACCGAAGTCGAGACGACCGCCCGCCCCTTCACCGTCAAAACCGATTCCGGAACAGTCTGGACTGCGGACACGATCATCATTGCGACCGGCGCAAAGGCAAAATGGCTGGGCATTGAAAGCGAACAGCATTTCCAGGGCTTTGGCGTATCGGCCTGCGCTACCTGCGACGGCTTCTTCTATCGCAACAAGGATGTGATCGTGGTCGGCGGCGGAAACTCGGCCGTCGAGGAAGCGCTTTATCTGTCGAACATCGCCAAGTCGGTCACCGTCGTGCATCGCCGTGACGAGTTCCGCTCGGAAAAAATCCTGCGCGAACGCCTCTTCCAGCGCCCCAATGTAAAGGTCCTGTGGAACACCGAGATCCACGAGATTACCGGCAAGCCTGCCAAGCCACCGCTTCCGCCTTCCGTGGAAGGCGTCAAGCTGCGCAATACGCTGACCGGCGCAATCACCGAACAGCCGATCGACGGCGTCTTCGTCGCCATCGGCCATGCGCCGGCAACGGAACTGTTCAAGGACAAGCTCAAGATGAAGGCAGGCGGCTATCTCTGGACCGCGCCCGATTCGACCGCAACAGACGTGCCTGGCATCTTTGCAGCAGGCGACGTGACCGACGACACCTTCCGGCAGGCGATCACCGCGGCCGGAATGGGCTGCATGGCCGCTCTTGAGGCCGAGCGTTACCTGGCCGGCATCCAGCCGGTCTCCATAGCTGCGGAGTAAGCATGGGCGTTCCTTTAGACTGGGATAAATTGCGCATTTTTCATGCGGCAGCCGAAGCCGGTTCATTCACGCATGCCGCCGACAAGCTGCATTTGTCCCAGTCGGCGATCAGCCGCCAGGTCAGCGCCCTTGAACAGGACGTGGGCGTAAAGCTGTTTCACCGCCATGCCCGCGGCCTGATCCTGACCGAACAGGGCGAACTGCTCTATCGCACCGCCCACGATGTCCTGCTCAAGCTCGAAACCGTCAAGGTTCAGTTGACGGAAACGACGGACAAGCCTTCCGGCAAGCTGCGCGTCACCACCACGGTCGGCCTCGGCCAGGGCTGGCTCACCGACAAGGTGCAGGAATTCCTGCAGCTTTACCCGGAAATGTCTGTGCAGCTGATTCTCGACAACGAGGAAGTCGACGTCAACATGCGCCATGCCGATTGCGCCATCCGGCTTCGCCAGCCGCAGCAATCCGATCTGATCCAGCGCAAGCTCTTCACTGTGCATATGCATGTCTATGCGGCACCGTCCTACATCAACCGCTTCGGTGAGCCACAAACCGTCGAAGATCTCGACAACCATCGGATCATCACGTTCGGCGAACCCGCGCCAAACTATCTGCTCGATGTAAACTGGCTCGAATATGCTGGCCGCAACTCTGATAACACGCGCGCCCCGCATCTGCAGATCAACAGCCAGACCTCAATCAAGCGAGCCTGCCTGCTCGGCATCGGCATCGCCGTTTTGCCGGATTATATCGTTGGACGGGATCCGGGGCTGATTCAGCTGGCCATCAATGCCGACATTCCGACCTTCGACACATATTTCTGCTATCCGGATGAAATGAAGAACGCGGCGAAGCTTAAGGCCTTCCGCGACTTTATCGTCACGAAAGCCAGAAACTGGAATTTCTAAATCCCGGCATACAAAGCAAATCCAACGCGTTGCTGCCCGACTCTTGCATTTATGCAAGTTTTAAGACAAAGCCATGCGCCCAAAGCATGGCAGTCCTGCACAAAATATGATTGCACAATGCACAAAAAACCATCATATCGCACTCAGCTGATGCACATGGTGGCTTTCCTCCCAGTTCCACCGCAGCAGCTGTTCCCCTCTGGAGGTTCATTTTTGACCTTCACACTTCAAAGGGCCCTGGAGCGATCCGGTGGCCCTCTTTTTTTGCCCTTTTGTAGCTAACCGCACAAAGCTGCGCCAATCTGCTGCAGCAATAATCATCTCTCTGCGTTTAATATCTTCACCAAGCCCCTTGTGTGGAGCAGTGTACAACCCCATATTGATATCAGTCGATGACACGATGGTTTCCCGCCATCCGCGTCGACTGTTCCCCTCTGGAGGTTTTTTGACCTTCACACTTGACGGGCCGCGGAGAAATCCGTTGGCCCGATTTTTTTGCCTCTTTAAATCGGAAAAATCCGATCTACATATCGACTGGAGGCGATACACGATGATGATAGACAAGACGGAGATCCTGAAGGCATTGGCTCACCCGGTACGGGTGTCGTTTCTGGAATGGATGCGAGAACCTGAACAGCATTTCTGCGACCAGGCTCACCCGCTGGAAATGGGCATCTGCGCCAACCAGTTCGAAAAGAAATGCGGCCTGTCGCAATCGACGGTTTCTGCCCACCTCGCCACGCTCGAAAAGGCAGGACTGCTGAAGACGAACCGCATCGGCCAGTGGGCATTCTACAGCCGCGACGAAGAAAATATCGCTTCCTTCCTGAATGAGCTGAAATCGACACTCTGATCCAGCTCCCCTCCTCCCCTAATGCCAAAGGTAAAAGGACTTTCACAATGACCACACTCTTCGACCCGGTGAAGTTTGGTGACATCCAGCTGGCCAACAGGATCGTCATGGCGCCGCTCACGCGCAACCGCTCGCCCAAGGCAATCCCGAACGATCTCAACGCAGCCTATTACGAACAGCGCGCCTCTGCAGGCCTTCTGATCACCGAGGGCACGCCGGTCACACAACAGGGCCAAGGTTACGCCGACGTGCCGGGCCTCTATCTTCCAGAAGCCGTCGCCGGCTGGAAAAAGGTAACCGACGCCGTTCACAAGAAGGGCGGAAAGATCGTCACGCAGATCTGGCATGTCGGCCGCGTATCGCACGTTTCGCTGCAGCCGAATGGCGCAGCACCCGTCGCCCCTTCGGCAATCCCGGCTGGCGGCAAGACCTACATCATCGATAAAAATGGAAATGGCGCCTTCGCCGAGACCTCGGCTCCGCGTGCGTTGGAGATCGCCGAAATTTCCGGAATTGTCGCCGATTATGCAAAGGGCGCACGCGCCGCAATCGATGCCGGCTTTGACGGCGTGGAAATCCATGGAGCAAACGGCTACCTTATCGACCAGTTCCTCAAGGACGGCGCCAACCAGCGTACGGACGAATACGGCGGCTCGATCGAAAATCGCGTTCGCTTCGCGCTAGAAGTTGTCGACGCCGTGGCCAAGGAAATCGGCGCCGGCCGGGTCGGCATCCGCCTCTCCCCGGTCACGCCTGCAAACGGTATCACAGAGAGCCAGCCACAGGCCGTATTCAACCACCTGATCAAGGAACTCGGCTCGCGCGGCCTTTCCTTCATTCACGTCATAGAAGGCGCAACGGGCGGAGATCGCGATTTCACCCAGGGCGGCAAGCCGTTCAATTATCAGGAATTGAAGGATATCTTTCGCAAAGCCGGTGGGTCAGGAGCATGGCTGGTCAATAATGGCTACGACAAGGCCGCAGCCGAGCAGGCCGTGGAAAGCGGATATGCCGATGCAGTGGCTTTCGGCAAGCTGTTCATCGCCAACCCGGATCTCGTAGAGCGCTTCCAAACGAACGCTGAGCTCAACGAGCTGGACAAGGCCACCCTCTACGGCGGTGGCGCCAAAGGCTATACCGATTATCCCAACCTCGATACGGCTGCCTGAAACCAATCAACGAAACCGGGGGCCGCTTAACGCGGCCCTTTTTCTGTCATTGGCGAACCCGAGTTCATGACGATCACACGCGGATTAGCGCGCACCTACCTGCTCGCCATCACCATCCTGAACCTCAGCCTCCGGGCGATCGCCTCCGTCGCTGTGTTCACTGTGCCAGACACCCTTGTCGTCCTGCCAGCTGATCTCTTCCGGTTCGCCGCCGACCTGCTGTTCCGCCGCCACGATGCGCGCAGCCTGCATAGCATCTGAGCGGCTTGGAAAAGTCTCGGAGAAAACATCGCCGAGACGATAGGCCCAACCGCCGTCATGCGGCACGATCTTGTAAACGACCTTGGTCATAAATCCTCCTTAACGCGTGGCCGCATCACGACACATCGGACATCTGTCCGCCTGCGGCACCGTGGTGAAGATGCAAAAGACCGCAACAGAGTTCCAGGCCACAGAAGAAATAATGGCATTATCGTCCAAATAGCGCAAATGCTCACCCTCTTATCAAAGGGTTCTTGATGCGCTGCACCGCAGCGTTAGATCATCAGCACGAACAGGAGCGCATTCAAGATGACGGCAATTTTGAAACAGGAGAGCTTTCTTCTTATCGCATTCGGATTTGCGATCCTCTCCTACCTGTTCGAACACACACTGCTGGAGCAAGGACAATTCGTGTCGATGATCGCGGCCTGCGCGCTTATCGTCGTGATTGTCATGGCCTCCACCCGTGTGGCACACCATGCGGAGGTCCTGGCCCATAAGGTCGGCGACCCTTACGGCACAATGATCCTCACCCTTTCCGCAGTTGCAGTGGAGGTGTTGATCCTTGCAATCATGATGGGAAGCAGCAGCTCGCCAACCTTGGTGCGTGATACGATCTATTCGGCAGTCATGCTCGATATCAACGGCATTCTCGGGCTCGCGGCTCTGCTCGGCGGCTTGAGGCACGGGGAGCAGCCCTATAACGACGATTCGAGCCGCACCTACAGTGCCATGATCCTGACGGCCATGGGCATATCCATGATCGTCCCGGAATTCATTCCGGAAGCCAAATGGCACTATTATTCCGCCTTCACCATCTTTGCGATGGTGGCCCTTTATGCGCTTTTCCTCAAGATGCAGGTCGGCACCCACAGCTATTTCTTCAGCTACAGCTATCGCGGCCAGGCCACGGCTGCAGCCACTTCCAGTGTCGGCTCTACTGCCGCATCCACGCATGCCCCGCCCAAGCCGGCTGCGGAGACCGAAGGAGAACAGGAATCTGCAACCCTTTCCATTGCCATCATCCTGGTCGGTGTCCTGATTATCGGCGTTCTCGCCGAGTTCATGTCAGCCTTCATGAATGAAGGGCTGGAGGGAACAGGCGCCCCACCTGCCCTGATGGCTGTTGTCGTCGCCTCGATTTCGGCGGCACCCGAAATTCTGACTGCACTGCGCGCGGCGCTCAAGAACCGCATGCAATCAGTCGTCAACATCGCCATGGGCGCATCTCTTTCCACCGTCATCCTGACCGTACCGGTCATGGAGGCCATTGCGCTTTACACCGGTCAGCCTTTCCTCATGGCGATGACACCGGTCCAGACGGTCATGGTCGCAATCACTCTCATTGTTGCGGCGATCAACCTCAATGACGGGCAGACGAACGCGATCGAAGGCATGACGCATTTCGTGCTCTTCGCCACGTTCGTCATGCTGACTTTCCTAGGCTTATGACGAAAAGAAAAGCAGTATCAAACACCTGAAAAGGTTTCCGGATTCAATCCATCAATGCTCCATCCTTGCCGCCGGCGTCATAAACTAAACTTGATCGACACGTGTTCGGCCCTTTCGGCGCAAACGCCTATCTCCATCCAGGAGTTCATTTCAAAGGGAGATAGAATGAAACGCCTCACCCTCATGCTGGCCTGCACGGCTATTACATCCGCACTCATCTCCACTCCAACTCTCGCCCAGACCACTGGCCAGCCCGCAGAAACGGGCCGCGCCAACGCCCCGGACCAAAAGCCATCCTTCGAAAATCAGACGCGCGCACCGCAACCGGCAACAATGCCGAAGATCAGCACCGAAGTTTTTGCGGATGATCTGCCGCATCTGTGGGCGATGGAGTTCCTGCCCGATGGGCGCATGCTGGTCACCGCCAAACAGGGTGCCATGCATATCATCTCTCAGGAAGGCGACGCCGGTCCGGCAATCGCGGGCGTACCCGAAGTGGCGTTTGGAGGTCAGGGCGGATTGCTCGATGTCGCACTCGCACCGGATTATGCAACATCAGGCATGATCTTCTTTTCCTTCTCGGAACCACGCGAGGACGGAAACGGCACATCTGTCGCCTCGGCGAAACTGGTGGCTGACGATAATGGCGGCGGCAAGCTTGAAGACGTGAGTGTCATCTTCCGTCAGACACCGAGTTACGACGGACGCTCGCATTTCGGTTCGCGCCTCACATTCGGCCCGAACAACGAGCTTTACGTGACGGTTGGGGAACGCTCAGACCGCCAGCCACGCGTTCAAGCCCAGGAGCTCGGCAGCGGGCTTGGAAAGGTCTTCCGGATTGACGCTAGCGGCAAGGCCCTTCCAGACAACCCCTTCATCAATACGGATGGCGCCCAGCCGGAAATCTGGAGCCTCGGCCACCGCAACATGCAGTCCGCCACTCTGGACGCTCAGGGACGCCTCTGGACCGTCGAACACGGCCCACGCGGCGGCGACGAACTGAACAGGCCGGAGGCCGGCAAGAACTATGGCTGGCCGGAAGTCACCTACGGCGTTGAATATAACGGAAACGCGGTTGGCAGCGGCATTACGGAAAAAGCAGAAACCGAGCAACCGGTCTACTACTGGGACCCGGTAATCGGCCCCTCGGGCATGGCCTTTTATGACGGCGACGCCATTCCCGAATGGAAGAATGCCTTCCTGGTTGGAGGGCTGGTCAGCCAAGGCGTCGTCGTTTTGCACATGAATGGTGACAAGGTCGCTTATGAAGAACGCGTACCGCTCAACGCCCGCATCCGCGACGTGAAGGTTGGGCCGGACGGGGCAGTTTATGCCGTTACCGAACAACGGGGCGGTGGAAAATCCACGATCATCAAGCTTACAAAGGCTTAGGCATTGCCTCGACATCGGGCGGGATCAGGCCGCCCGATGTCGACATGATCGTCATCATACGTCGGTCGACGATAAACATGATTAAAATCATCATATTTATTGCAATAGGTTTTCCCGTCATCTAAGAGACGGTGCTCACCCTTCGGCCTTCGTATCCGAGTTTCTCATGACAGCGCATTTTCGCGCCTCCTCTGCTAGCGAACATGCCTCTTCGGCCGGTGAAAACCCGCTGCTGGATCGGGCTATTCTTGCTTATTACGACGAGCTTTGTGGAAGCGTGCGACGGCGGGGCCACAATCCTGCAAACATACAGGAGATCGTCCACGACCTTTACATTCGTCTGCGCCAGAAGGACGCCGCTCTTGAAAACAAGGCGTCGCTGAAAGCCTTCCTGATACGCGCCTGCATCAATCTCGGCATCGACCGATTTCGGCGGGAACGCTTCGAAGCCTGCCTGTTCTCAGGAACCGAGCAGGAGGCTCTGGCCGTCGGCGCATCAATCGCCTCGCCAGACCATGCGATGGATCTTGAACATCGGCTGGGTATATTGAAAGCGGCGATCATGGAAATGTCGTTGCAGCGGCGACGCGTCTTCATCGCAAGCCGTGTCGGCAAGCTCTCTGCCGACGAGATTGCCGAGCGCATGAAAATCAGCCGTAACATGGTCGACCGCCACCTGCGAAAGGCCTATCTCCATTGCCTGGATCGGCTGGAAGATACGCTTTGAGCATGGTGGACACGAAGGCAAACGAGAAGAAACTGCGCGCACAGGCGGTCGACTGGATGTTGCGGCTTCAGGAGTATCCGGATGATGCAGCGCTGCAGGAGCGATTTCAACATTGGCTGAATGAGGATCCAGCCAGAGGCCAGATTTTTGACCGCGCGCGCCGCGCCATGGGCGATGCCAGCCATCTTCTGAGCAATGATCTGGATTTTGCCCGAAATGCGGCACACAAGCCGCTGTTGCGCCCACGCAATGTCGTAGCGGGTCTGCTTTTGGTTATAGCTGGGTCTATAGCTTTCACCTTGGCTGATGGGCCGATGCGCTTGCGCGCAGATGTCATGACAGGCACGGGCCAGAAACAAATCGTAACTCTGGCGGACGGCTCCAAGGTCGAGATGAATGCCGAATCCGCAATAGCCATCCATCTCCTGCCAAACGAGCGCAGGATAACCCTCTTGCGCGGCGAAGCCTTTTTCGAGGTCGCAGCAGATCAGACGCGCCCTTTCGTTGTGAAAGCGGGCAAAGGCACGACAACCGCACTCGGCACTGCCTTCGATATCAACCTCACGAAGCGGGAAACAATGGTGGTCGTCACCGAGCACGCCGTCATGGTCGCCTCCGAAAACGGCGATCGGGCGCATCGGCTCCACGAAGGTGAGCAGATTTCCTACGATCCCGATGGCCGTCTTCAAGTCGCAGAGGCGGCAGATATGGACACCGCGACCGCCTGGAGGCAGGGCAGGATCGTTTTTGACAACACCCCGCTGTCTTTGGTGGTGGAGCGGATCGATCGCTACATTCCAGGCAGGATAGTGATCGCGCAGTCCGATCTCGCAGACAGAAGGATTTCGGGAAGCCTTGATCTGGCGCATCCCGATGCGGCCCTTGACGCCTTTGCGAACGCGATCGGCATCCGGATTACCCGGCTCGGTCCCTACCTCGCGGTCCTGCGACGGTAATTTTTTTCTTCGCCCTGTCCCAAAAGCGCGTCCCCGCCCGTCAACCGCGCAGAAGTACATTTCAACGGACAGGTCCGGGGGCCTATGACACATTCGACGACACACAGCAGCATGCACAGACAGCGCCGGATACTTGCCGTACTTTTGAGCGGTGCCGCACTATTTTCGACGGTCGAGGCGACACGCGCCCAGCAAGTCGCCACCGTTTCAATTGATATTCCTGCTGGTACATTGACCAGAGCACTCAATGCTCTCGCGGCACAGGCGGGGCTACAGATTGCTTTCGACGCTTCGGTAACACAGGGCGTCTCGACAGCGAGCATTTCTGGAAACTTGACCGTGGAGGCGGCGCTATCTCGCCTCCTGGTCGGCACCGGCATCTCATATCGCTACTCTGGCACGTCAATGGTGACTTTGAGTGAGGCAGGCGGAGCGGATGCAACATCTGGCGAACAGACGGCTCTGGAGCCGATCATTCTCACCGGCAGCCGCTATTATGGCGACGGGGACCCGAGCAAATCAGCGATCGACCAGGCATCGATGGCGAGAATACAGGCTGCCAGCATTCCCGAACTCATAAAACACACGCCAGGCGTCTCCATGGGCGGCGGCGTGCGGCTTCAGGGGCAGACCATCTCCATCCGTGGCTTCTCCCGCCAGACCGATACACGCGTCCTGCTCGACGGTGCTCCGAAAAATTTCGAAAAATACGATCAGGGCACGATCTTCGTTGAGCCTGAATTGCTGAAACGCGTCGAGATAGACAAGGGCGCCACATCGGTGCGTTACGGCAATGGCGGCTTCGGCGGCACGATCCGAATGGAAAGCAAGGATGCGGCCGATATGCTGAAGCCCGGCCAGACCTGGGGTTTCTACGGCAAGACCGCCTACCAGACGGCCAACAGGCAGTTCCTGGAAACCGGCGCACTCTACGGTCGCTCGGATTTCGGAACCCCGGTTACCTATGACGGCATCCTCTCTCTGACGTGGCGCAAGGGCGATGACATGCGGATCGGCGGGGGCGAGCGTTATCTGTTCTCCGATGAGAAGCTCGCCTCAGGCATGGGTAAATTCGGCGCGGAGTTCGACGGCCACGAGATCAAGACATCGCTGCTCTATGGTGAGAGCAACAACTGGGGACCGGTCGCTGCAATCCGCGGACAACTCGAAGTCAATGCAAGCGACATCAAAAAATACGGTTATCAGGAAGCGGTTAGGCGCCGGTTGGCCTGGCGTGAACTCAAGGATCTGACCACAACTTTCGACTATAAGTATACCGGTGACAGCGCACTCTGGAATCCTCATTTCATGGCGAGCTACTCCTCAACGCGCCAGCACGCGACCCGCCCGGGCGATCAAAGTCCAGCTGCTTCCGTTGGCGGACTGGAAAACGACGCAGCTTACTCCGACATTCATCTGGAACTGGAAAACACCTCGGATCTCACTCTGGGCGGAATGCAGCACAGCATCAACTATGGCCTGCAATACAACGCTCACAAGCGTGATATCTCCATGTTCGACATCGCCAACAGCACAAAACCAGACTATAATTATGGGCATTACGCACCGTATTTCATGCCAGAAGGCACGCAGGACACCGCTTCCGCTTTTATCCGCGATACGATCAACCTGACCGATAGCCTGACCCTGACACCGGGATTGCGCTTCGACTGGGTGCGCTCGGAAGGCGTTCCTAACGCTGCTCCGCGTTACAACAATCCGGCAGCCGGCCACGATTTTTCGGCAGTCGATCATCATGGCTTCACTCCGGCTGTAAGCCTGGCTTGGACTGCGACGCCGAATATACGCTTGTTCGCCGATTGGGCTTATGCCATGCGCGCGCCCAACATCGACGAACTATATTCCAACCAGAGCGCACTCAGCTCAGCACCAGCAACCAGCCGGGAACTGCAGGCTGAACGAAACAACACAATCAATCTTGGCGTCGATTTCAACTTTGATGACGTGATCACATCCGGAGATACGCTCTCCACGCGGGTCGCCGTCTTCAACAACCACGTGACCAATCCGGTAGCGCGGCGTTTCGGCAGCCGAAATCTGTCAGGCATGGGTGCCGATGGAGTGGACTGGTACTGGAACGTGCCCGCCTACTACACGACCGGCCTTGAGATCCAGGCACACTATGACACCGACTGGATGTTCGCGGATCTCGGCTTCTCGATGATGACAGGTACTCGGCATGGCGCCGTCAACGACATTCGCGGACCAAGGACCTATTTAAACGATCTGGCCCCGACTACGGCCGACCTTACATTCGGCATTAAAATGCCTGATCACGACCTGTCCTTTGGCTGGACCGGCACCTTTGTGAAGGCGCAGGACAAGACACCTATCCGGCAATTCATGGGTTCCACCTACGCCCGGCCCGAAAGCCCCGGCTATGCGGTGCATGGCATCTTCCTTGACTGGACGCCGAAGCAAGGTTTCATGAAAGATACCGAGCTGCACGCGGCGATCGAGAATATCTTTGACAAGAAATACGAGCCTTATCTAAACGATGGCATTACCGCCATGCCTGGCCGTAACTTTAAGATTTCGCTCAGCCGTCGCTTCTGAAGCCGCCGCAGATCGCAAACGCAAAAAAGCCCGCCGTTTCCGGCGGGCTTTTTCGTAAAAGGTAGTCAGCGATTACCGGCAGGCAGCGCAGAAGCGCTGGATACGCTTGCAGGCTTCTTCGAGAAGCTCTTCCGAAGTCGCATAGGAAATGCGGAAGTTCGGACCAAGGCCGAAGGCCGAACCGTGAACGACGGCAACGCCTTCCGATTCCAGAAGTTCGGAAACGAAATCCTCGTCCGTCTCGATAACCTTGCCCGACGGAGCCGTCTTGCCGACCAGGCCGGCGCAGGACGGATAAACGTAGAAGGCACCTTCCGGCTTCGGGCAAACAATGCCGGTGGCCTGGTTCAGCATCGACACGACGAGATCGCGGCGGCCTTCAAAGATCGCCTTGTTCTTGGCGACGAAGTCCTGCGGGCCATTCAGCGCCTCGACGGCCGCCCACTGGGCAATCGACGATGCACCCGAGGTCTGCTGGCCCTGGATCATGTCCATGGCCTTGATCAACGGCAGCGGACCGGCTGCATAACCGATACGCCAACCGGTCATTGCATAAGCCTTCGACACACCATTCATCGTCAGCGTGCGATCATAGAGCTTCGGCTCGACTTCCACCGGCGTTGCAAATTTGAAGTCACCGAAGGTGAGATGCTCGTACATGTCGTCGGTCAGGATCCAGACATGCGGATGCTTGAGCAGCACGTCGGTCAAAGCCTTCAGCTCGGCCGCGCTATAGGCAGCGCCCGTCGGGTTGGACGGCGAATTGAAGATGAACCACTTCGTCTTCGGGGTGATGGCGCTTTCTAGCTCTTCAGCCGTGAGCTTGAAATCGTTTTCTTGGCTTGTCGAAATGGCAACCGGCGTACCGCCGCACAGCGCCACCATTTCAGGATAGGAAACCCAGTAGGGAGCCGGGATGACAACTTCATCACCCGGATTAAGTGTTGCCATGAAGGCGTTGAAAAGAATCTGCTTGCCGCCGGTACCGACGATCGTCTGCTGCCAATCGTAGTCGAGGCCGTTTTCACGCTTGAACTTCGCGGCAATGGCCTTGCGCAGTTCCGGAATACCAGAAACCGGCGTGTACTTCGTCTCGCCGCGGTTGATCGCGTCGATCGCCGCCTGCTTGACGTTGTCAGGCGTGTCAAAATCCGGCTCGCCGGCTCCAAGACCGATTACGTCCCGGCCTTTCGCTTTCAGCTCGCGCGCTTTCTGAGAAACGGCGATGGTGGCGGACGGCTTTACACGGGAGAGGGCATCGGCAAGAAAGGCCATAATCGAGGTCCTGAGAGCTGTTGCAACGCGGCGAAGGTCAAAAAAATCGCCCGAAGTTGTATGTCGAATGAGGCCCGCTCTTTCAAGCGGAAAGCTTGAATACGACCTATCAAACTCCGTGAACACTCAATCAGGCCACCATCGTGGTGGTTAATGCCGAGTGACCCACAGGCGCAACCTATTGTTGCTCCCCGTGCAAAACCGGAAGAAAGGGAATTGCACATCCCAAAATGCGGCCAATTTATGAGCGGGTAACCGATCAGCAAACGGTGTCGAGACGCTTCCATCGGACAAGATGGATCCACCAGTCGCAATCCACTCACTGTGCCAAACCCGCACATTGTTGAATACAATCAATGATGGTTGGATGGATTTCATAGCGCCAAAGCTGTCCACCAGTCAAAAACGCCTACGTTCCAACGGCTTCCGAGGCAATGCCTTTTCAACTTCACGGCGCAGTTTCGCAAAACTTTTTCTTGCCAATTCCCTATAAACACAGCAATCTGCCCCCGTTCGGGCAATTTACGAGCATGGGAAGACCTATAATAATGCGATCCGAAGTCGCCAAAACTTCGGGCGGGGAACTTGGGGGCAATTTGAAAAAATCTATTCCTGCCATTCTCCGCGGTAACACAGGGACCCTTTCTTAAAACTGCCTGCCGCCGCCCCCTTTGGGGGCAATAGTGTTGTGCTGTCCGCCGCTGAACACGGACAGAAAGAAAAGGACCTGCTGCATGGCCGAAACTGGCACTGTAAAATTCTTCAATACCGACAAGGGCTTCGGCTTCATCAAGCCAGATAATGGCGGCGCCGATATCTTCGTCCACATTTCTGCCGTCCAGGCGTCTGGCCTGTCCGGTCTTTCCGAAAATCAGAAAGTAAGCTTCGACACGGAGCCGGATCGCCGCGGGAAAGGCCCTAAGGCCGTTAACCTGCAGATCGACGGCTAAGCCTGTGAGGCTTTGACCCAAGTTGGAGCCCGGCAGTCTTGCCGGGTTTTTTTATGCCATAGATTTAGATCCTGCGCCTCACACTCCTTGTAAAACGCAGTAATCTCGACGTGATCTCGCGCATTCGAAGATTGTAGAATGTGGCGCGCGGCCCCTATTCCTAGATCGAATACATATCCTGCAGATAGGGATTGTTTCTGCGCTCTTCGCCAATACGTCCCCCTGGACCGTGACCACACAGGAAACCGACATCGTCGCCAAGCGGCAGGACTTTTTCCCTGATCGAATTGAGAAGGGTCTGATGATCGCCCCCCGGCAGATCCGTCCGTCCTACCGAGCCATTGAAAAGCACGTCCCCCAGATGCGCGAAGCGCTGTGCGCGGTTGAAGAAGATGACGTGCCCGGGCGCATGTCCAGGGCAATGATAGATTTCGAAAACATGCTCGCCAAAAGACACAATATCTCCCTCGGACAGCCAGCGGTCCGGAACAAGATTACGCGCCTCCATCCTGACACCAAAAGACTGAGCCTGCGTCTCCAGCCTTTCGAGTAAAGGCAGATCGTCCACGTGTGGTCCGATGACCTCCACATTCAGGATTTCGCGAAGTTCGTCTGCTCCGCCAGCGTGATCGATATGTCCGTGGGTGATCCATATCTCTTTGATCGACAACCCATTCTCACGCACCGTCTGCTCTATCAGCGATACGTCGCCGCCGGGATCCACCACCACGCCTTCGCGGGTCTCGTCATCGAAGAATACTGTGCAGTTCTGCTGAAACGGAGTGACGGGAATGATCCCGGCTTGAAGTTTTCCCATGATCTCCGACCTTGGCTTGATTACGCCTTGCCGGATATATCGCCTGCAGCAACAGAAAGCAGCCAGAAATTCACTCGTCGGCAGCAACCATGTAGCGTGTGTCAGCCGCGACCGGAGGAGCGAGCGATGCGTTGGCCAGAAGAAAAGCGCATACCACGAGCTTTAGGGCAATCACCGTTACGAACACAGCCCGCAGCGGATGCGGCTGGGGTCTGTCGATCGTGATCGGCGGCAAGGCTGAATATGTCTGCATTAAAACTCTCCAAGGTCTCTGGCTGTTTTAATGAGGGGCACGCCATAAGGTTCCATCGCTCCGTGTAAACCGAAGCTGATAGGATCGACGCCGTTCGCAGAGTATCTCGGTCGAAATCACACAAATTCTGTTGATTGTTCAAGCCGATCGCGCTTTATCGAGCACGACGCATTACAATCGCAGGGGTATGTGGCGCGGCATTCCACGCCGCACCGTAGAAAGGAACTGAACGTGTCTCGATCAATGGCGGCCAAACCCGTCAGGAAAGACCAGCTGCCAATGCCGGCAGTCGATGAAAGCCGGATCGACTTCGAGACTATCGAATTGTTCTTTTTCGCCTATCGCGATTTCATTTCCGATCCGGATGCCATTCTGGCAAGGATAGGCATGGGTCGGGCGCATCACCGCGTCGTATATTTCGTCAGCCGCCATCCCGGCTTGATGGTAAGCGACCTTCTGGAAACGCTGCAGATTACCAAGCAAAGTCTCTCGCGCGTCCTGAAGCACCTCATCGATTCCGGTTACATTCGCCAGATGGCGGGAGCGAAGGACAGGCGCGAGCGGCGGCTCTACCCCACCTTGGCCGGCCGGGAATTGTCGCTTGCCCTATCGGAGCCGCAATCATTGCGCATCGCCCATGCCATGGAAGACCTGACGCCGGGCAATCGCGAGGCAGTGAAGGAATTCCTGAAGAAAATGCGAGGCCGCGACGAAAGCCTGCCGCCCGCCGATGATGTGTAGGATGCCCTTATGACGAGAACACCGCCGACAGATGATGCACCTCACCTGCTGATCGTCGATGACGACAAGCGCATCCGCGACCTGCTCAACCGTTATCTTGCGGAACAGGGCTTTCGCGTTACCATCGCAGGCGATGCGGCGGAAGCGCGGCGCAAGCTGGAAGGTCTGCATTTCGACCTGATCATTCTGGATGTCATGATGCCGGGTGAATCCGGTTTGTCTCTGACGAAGTCGCTTTACGAAAAGAAGACGATCCCGGTTATCCTGCTGACGGCGCGCGTCGAGGCGGATGCCCGCATCGAAGGGCTGGAAGCCGGTGCCGATGACTATCTGGCAAAACCTTTCGACCCGCGCGAACTGGTTCTGCGCATCAACAATATTCTGCGCCGCAGCGCGTCCGAGACACCCAAGATCGAGCAGGTGATCTTCGGACCGTTCACTTTCTCCATATCCCGCAAGGAACTGCGTCGAGCGGCTGAAACCATTCGACTGACGGACCGGGAACAGGAAATCATGCTCATGTTTGCCATGCGCGCTGGAGATACCATCCCGCGCCATGAACTGATCGGTGATGATTCCGATGTCGGGGAGCGAACGATCGACGTGCAGATAAATCGCCTCAGGCGGAAGATAGAAGACGATCCGGCCAATCCGGTCTATCTTCAGACGGTTAGAGGCATCGGCTACAGGCTGAGCATCGACTAGTCGACCTGGAACGGTCGGCAATGGAGAAGCAATGGCGTTTTTCGACACGCTGAGACAGAACGCGGCAGCGCTCAGCATTCCGGGCTGGCGTCCACTAACGCGCTGGCTGCGACGTTGGCTGCCGACGGGGCTTTATACCCGCTCGCTGCTGATCGTTATCCTGCCCATGTTGTTACTGCAGACCGCGGTCGCAGCCGTTTTCATGGAACGGCACTGGCGCATGGTCACCGAGCGCCTTTCGGATGGCACCGTCCGTGATATTGCGGCCATTATCGAGGTCATTCGCAGCTACCCACAAGACAGCAACTACAATGAAATCACGCGGATAGCAGACCAGACACTGGACCTGACGATCGCTGTGGAGGAGAACGGGCAATTGCCGCCGCCCCGGCCGCGGCCCTTCTTTTCGATACTGGATAGCATATTGACCGACCAGATCACCCAACAGATCAAGATGCCGTTCTGGCTAGATACGGTCGGCGACAGCAAACTCGTCGAGATCCGCATCAAACTTGATCAGCGCGTACTCAGGGTTTTTGTTCGCCGTGGGTCTACCTACGCCTCCAACACCCACATCTTCCTGGTCTGGATGGTCAGCATTGCGCTAGTCCTTGTCCTGATCTCCATTCTGTTTCTGCGCGGCCAGATCCGCCCCATTCTTTCACTCGCCAATGCAGCCGAAAGTTTCGGCAAGGGCCAGAAGACGGAAGGCTTTTCACCTCGTGGCGCAGACGAGGTTCGCCGCGCCGGCCTCGCCTTCATCCAGATGCGCGAGCGCATCGAACGGCAGATGGAACAGCGCACCGCCATGCTCGCCGGCATCAGCCACGACCTGCGCACCATCCTCACCCGATTCAAGCTGCAACTGGCGCTTGCCGGCGATAAACCGGAACTCTCCGGCATGACCGAAGACGTAAACGACATGCAGTCCATGCTGGAAGGCTACCTGGCCTTCGCCAAGGGCGAAGCGGAAGAGGATTTCGGAACACTAAAGCTCAGCGAATTGCTGGAGCGCTTCCGCAGTGACTTCGAACTGCGCGGTCGCAAACTGACCTACGAAATCGACGGCGAGGATGAAATCGCGGTGAGGCCAAATGCCTTCGCCCGCCTGGCAGGCAACCTGGTATCCAACGCCGAGCGTTATGCCAAGACGCTGCACATTCACGCAAAACATAGCGCCAAGTGGCTCACCCTGACTTTGGACGATGACGGCCCAGGCATACCGGCGGAATCACGCGAGGAGGTTTTCAAACCCTTCTACCGGCTAGATGAGGCTCGGAATTTGGACAGTTCCGGCACCGGCCTCGGCCTTGCCATCGCCCGCGACATCGCCCGCGCGCACGGCGGCAACGTCACACTGGGAGAAAGCCCGAGCGGCGGCTTGCGGGCGATCGTGCGGATACCGGCGTGAACGATTTGGATGAGACGGTCCTGGACATCAGGCAAGCAGATCAGAGCGATCTACCTGCCCTGATCGAACTGTATCAACATCTGGCCGAAGGGGATGATAAGCCCCACCTCGAATTGGCGCATGACGTATTTGAACGGTTTCAAGCCTATGCGGGCAGCATGATTGTCATCGGTTTGGCAGACGGCGTATTGGCGACGTCATGCACGCTTGTCGTGATCCCCAACCTCACGCGAGGCGGTCGATCATATGGCCTGATCGAGAATGTCGTCACACACCGCGGTTTTCGAAATCGGGGTTTTGGCAAACGGATCCTCCAACATGCCGCGGACGCAGCATGGAAGGCCGATTGTTATAAGGTGATGCTGATGACTGGCTCGAAACGGCGCGAGATTTTGGACTTCTATCTCGCTGCTGGATTTGAGCAATCTAAGACAGGTTTTCAGATGCGGCTTCTCGCAGCACGCACGGAAACATAATCAGGCGCCGTAATTTACATGAAAACGAAATGTGAATTAGCGGAGCTTCCGTCGCCAGCTCACATCATCTTGCGCCCGTTCGGAACACCCTGCGTAACCGAGGCAAGCACGATCGCCCCATTATCGTCTTCGAAGCCCAGGGTGAGCACTTCGGAACGAACCGGACCAATCTGGCGCGGCGGAAAATTCACGACACCGAGAACTTGACGACCGATTAGCTGATCCAGCGTGTAGTGCACGGTGATCTGCGCAGATGATTTCTTCACACCAATCTCGGGACCGAAATCGATCTTCAGCTTGTAAGCAGGCTTGCGAGCTTCCGGAAAGGGTTCGGCCTCGACGATGGTTCCAACCCGGATATCGACCTTTTCGAAATCCCCGTATGTAATCTCGTCTGCCATGCCTGCTACCTTATCTGCTCAGCTGCCCAGTTCTTCGGCCCGTGTGCGTGCGGCGGCAATCGCCTTGTCGAAGATCGGCTGTATACCGTCATCCGCCATCAGCACGGAAAGCGCTGCAGCCGTCGTGCCACCCGGCGACGTAACGTTCTTGCGAAGCTGAGACGCGTCCTCCGGGGACTGGTTCAACAACTCACCAGCCCCCGAGACGGTCTCCCGCGCGAGCCGCATGGCGAGGTCCGCCGGCAGGCCCAACTTGCGACCCGCCTCTGCCATGCACTCGACGAGATAGAATACATATGCAGGCCCGCTGCCCGACACCGCCGTCACGGCGTCGATGTCGGCTTCGGTTGCGACCCATTCAACGGGTCCGCTGACCCTGAGCAATTCATCGACAGCCTGACGCTGCTGATCACTGACACGCTGATTGGCGAAAGCGCCAGTCACGCCGCGGCCGATCATCGCCGGGGTATTCGGCATGGCACGGACCATGGCCGCATCACCAAGATGGCTTTGAAGATAGTTGAGTGTCTTGCCTGCCGCGACGGAAACGACAACCGTCTTGCCGCCAACAGTTGTTTTCAAGGGCGGCAGAACCGTATCCATCATCTGTGGCTTGACTGCCAGGAAAAGGATGTCGGCGATCATGCCTTCGGGCAGCGATGTCGCATGTTTTGCGCCTGCTGCCGAAATTTTCGCCTGCATTTTCTCCGAAGGAGACGGATCGACGACTGTGATCCGGTTGCCTGCAACACCCTTGTCCAGCCAGCCGGACAGCATGGCGCCGCCCATATTGCCGGCGCCGACGAGCACGATCGATCCGCTGCCAGCCACCATGTTCAGCACTCGCCAACAGTTTCGAAAAGAACCGCATCCATGGCAGCCTTGGCTTCCATACCCGACCAGACGACGAACTGGAATGCCTGATAATAGCTCTCACAGGCATCCAGCGCGCTGGAAAGCAACACTTCCACCTGCTGATTGGTTGGTTCAGCACCGCCGGCCAGAAGCAGCGACTGACGGAAAATGATCACATCCTCCTGACGCCACAGATCGAAATGGCCCATCAGCGTCTGGCCGTTCACATGCGACAGCAGGCGGAGGATCTCGTTCATGCGCGTATCGGGGATCTTGAGATCGAATGCACAGGCCAGATGCAGCGCCTCGAAATCCTCCATCCAGGAAAATGACACGTGGTAGTCGGTCCAGCGACCTTCCACGGTCATGGCAATTTCGTCTTCGCCGGAGCGTTCAAACGTCCAGTCGTTGGACGCAGCGACGAATTCGATCATGTCGACCGGATTCGATTGACGTTCAATTTCCAATTCCATCAGGCTCATGCGGCACCTTTTCGACCGGAATGAATGCGACGTTGCGAGATACGCCAACACGCGAAACAATTAACCGGAAACAACACTCCCGATGATCTTACGGCGCCGCCAGATTAACGCTCTAACCCTGCCTGGAGCTTACCAGTCCGTTTCGAATCATCATTTAAAATCAGTGTAGCTAGACCACTTCTAGCTTCTACCCCCTCCCCCCATTATTTCGGTGGGTTACGCACTCGGTTGGTTCGTATTGGAGATCAGCGGAGATGGGTAACTGACTCTGTCGCTTAGCTTTTTCGGAAGTGTCCACAGGGGGGAGTTTTTTGAGGACATTCACATCTCACCACGAGGGGACATCGTCCCGACTCGGCACGGAAAAGTTAATGACAGATACGAATCGGCCTCCCATGCGGACATGAGAGGCCGAAACGATTCTGGAAGACAGGCAGCTCTGCAATCAGCCTTGCTGGGAAGCCAGCTTAGCCTCGAGCGCTTCGATACGGGCCTTCAGCGCGTCATTCTCGTCGCGAGCGCGAGCAGCCATCTCGCGCACTGCCTCGAATTCCTCGCGCTTGACCACGTCCATGCTATTGAGGAAACGATCGGCCTGCGCATGAAAGGCAGTTTCCATCTCCTTGCGAACACCCTGGGCAGCGCCCGCTGCGTCGGTCATGATCTTTGCGAAGTCGTCGAAAATACGATTGGTCCCGGTCGACATGTCGTCATCTCCTTGAAGCCGGCGGAAATGCCCCGGCATATCATTAAGTCCATGACAAGGAAGTAGGGCCAGCGGCGGTCTCTTGCAAGCTCCATCCACTACTGTGGTAACCGGTTGCACGATTCCGGCTTGACCGCCACTTTTGGTAAGGCCATGGTCCGCCAAGGTCGGTCAAACCGGGAACAAACATTGTACGAAGCCTTGAATTTTCTCGCCATTCTGCCGTTTCCAGATATCGATCCGGTAGCATTTGCCATCGGGCCTCTTGCCGTTCACTGGTATGGCCTTGCCTATGTCGCCGGCATCATCATCGGCTGGCTTTATGCCCGCAAGCTGATCGACCGGCCGACGCTGTGGAAAGGCGATGCCGCACCGATGACAAAGACGCATCTGGACGACTTCCTCGTCTGGATTGCCGTCGGCATCGTGGTCGGTGGGCGCACCGGTTATGTCCTGTTCTACGACCTGCCCGTCATGATGGAAAACCCGATCCGCATCATCCAGATCTGGAACGGTGGCATGTCCTTCCATGGCGGCCTGATGGGCGCAATCGTTGCGATGATCCTGTTTGCTCGCAAGAACGTGATCCCCGTCTGGAGCATGTTCGACATCATCGCTGCCGTCGTACCGATTGGCCTGCTTTTCGGTCGCATCGCTAATTTCATCAATGGCGAACTCTGGGGGCGATTGAGTTCGGCCCCTTGGGCGATTGTTTTTCCCACCGGCGGCCCGTTTGCCCGGCATCCGAGCCAGCTTTATGAAGCCGCACTGGAAGGAATTGTCCTTCTCCTCCTGCTTGCCTCTCTGATCTTCGGCATCAAGGCTTTCAAGAAGCCGGGGCTTATCGCAGGCATCTTTGTCATGGGTTACGGTTTGTCGCGCATTTTCGTCGAGTTTTTCCGCGAACCGGACGCGCAGCTGGGTTATCTTCTTGGCACGAACTGGCTGACCATGGGCATGGTCCTATCATGCCCGATGGTGCTGATTGGTCTTTGGGCTGCTCTTCGGGCGCTCGTTGCGGCCCGTACCGCCAAGGCATGAGGGATCGAGTCTGCCATGAGCACTCCCAACACCACTCCCCTGGCCGAAAAGATCAAGAATCTGATCCGGACAAACGGTCCCATCACCGTTACGGATTATTTCGCGCTTTGCCTCGCCGATCCTGAATACGGTTATTACCGCACGCGCGAACCCTTCGGCCGTCACGGCGATTTCATCACCGCGCCGGAAATCAGCCAACTGTTCGGCGAGATGGTCGGCATCTTCATGGTCCATGCCTGGCAGCAGCACGGCACGCCTGAAAATGTCCACCTCGTCGAGATCGGCCCCGGCCGCGGCACGATGATGGCCGACATGCTGCGCGTCATCAAACGGATCTCGCCCGCCCTGTTCGAGCGGATGACTGTACATCTGGTGGAAACCAGCGAGCGCCTACGTGGCGTCCAGCGAGTGACGCTCGAAGCCTATTCAACGATGATCAACTGGCACGACAGTTTCGAGGATGTCCCGGAAGGTTTTTGCCTGATCGCCGCAAACGAGCTGTTCGACGCTATCCCGATCCGCCAGTTCATCAAGACGCCGACCGGTTTCCGCGAGCGGCTGATCGGCCTGGATATCAATGATGAGCTCGCATTCGCCGCCGGTGTCGCGACAGTCGATCCGGTACTCCTTCCATCTCATACCGGCGCGGTTCCGGACGGAACGATCTTTGAAGTCGCCCCTGCCCGCCAGGCTGTCATGCAGACCCTCTGCGAGCGTCTGGGGCAACACGGCGGCACCGCCTTGATTATCGATTACGGCCACATGGTCACCGGCTTCGGCGATACACTGCAGGCCGTGATGAACCACGAGTTCGACCCGCCATTCGCCCATCCCGGCGAAGCGGATCTCACCAGCCATGTTGATTTCGAAGACCTTGCCAAGGTGGCTCTCGCAAGCGGCGCTCATCTCAATGGGGGTTTGCGTCAGGGCGAATTTCTCTACGGCCTCGGCCTTGCCGAACGCGCCACGGCTCTTGCCCGCGATAAGGATCCCCCCGAGCAACGCCTCATCGGCGCCGCGGTCGATCGCCTGGCGGGAGAAGGTGCGGGAAAGATGGGCGAACTCTTCAAGGTCATCGCCGTTTCGAGCCCCGCCCTGAAACTCATGCCGTTCCGCCCGGTTGACTGATCATCAAGGCCTGTCGCGCAAACGCGCTTTAGCCGAACCGCATTGACAGATTGGCGTCTTCTGCGCCACTCTCGCCGGCGCAAACAGCCGCATTCGCGTGCATTATCTCGTAAAATCAACAGGATGGACGCTTATGCCGAATAACGACCTGCCGCTGCCGATCGAAAGCGAATTGCTACGCGAACGGGCAGGCTCACGCATCCGGCACGGCTTTTTCACCCGCAAGGGCGGCGTTTCCGAAGGCATCTATGCAGGCCTGAATGTCGGGATAGGCTCCGATGACGACCGCGACAGGGTCATTGAGAATCGCGCCCGTGTTGCCGCATGGTTTGACCTGCCGCTGGACCGGCTGGCGACTGTTCATCAGGTCCACTCTCCCGATGTCGTGATCGTCGACGAACAATCGGCAGCGAGCGAAAGGCCCAAAGCCGATGCGATGGTGACAAATCTTCCGGGCATCGTGCTCGGCGTATTGTCGGCCGACTGCGGCCCGATCCTGTTTGCAGATGCTGAGGCCGGCGTGATCGGTGCCGCCCATGCCGGATGGAAAGGTGCGCTCCACGGCGTGCTCGAAAACACCATCGAAGCCATGGTCTCGCTCGGCGCGGATCGCGGCCGCATTACCGCTGTTCTCGGCCCATCGATCGGACCAAAGAGCTACGAGGTGGGACCAGAATTCGTTTCCAATTTCAAATCTGCCAATCCTTCCTACGAAATCTTCTTTTCCCCCTCGGTGAAGCAGCACCATGCGATGTTCGACCTTCCGTCAATGACCATCAAGCGTCTCACCGATGCCGGCGTAAAGGCAGAAAACCTGAACCTGGACACCTATCCGGACGCCGAGCGTTTCTTTTCCTATCGACGCACTACTCACGCAAAAGAGCCGGACTACGGCCGCCAGATTTCAGCGATCACGATTCGGGAGGATTGATATGGCCTTGCACTTCGAACGCGACGAATATTCCGCCCGCCTGAACCGGCTTCTCGCCGAGATGCAGGAGCAGAAGCTCGATGCGGTGCTGCTCTTTGCACAGGAAAGCATGTACTGGCTCACCGGCTATGACACGTTCGGCTATTGCTTTTTCCAAACGCTGATCGTCAAGGCGGACGGGTCCATGACGCTGCTGACACGGTCGGCAGATCTGCGTCAGGCACGCCAGACTTCGATCATCGAGAATATTTCCATCTGGGTCGATCGGGTGAATGCCGACCCTACGCTCGACCTGAAGAACCTCCTGAGCGACATGGATCTGCTCGGAGCAAGAATCGGCATTGAATACGATACGCATGGCATGACCGGCCGCGTCGCGCGCCTCATAGACAACCAGCTTTCCACGTTCGGTCAATTGATCGACGCCTCCTATCTCGTCGGCGGTCTGCGCCTGATCAAAAGCCCGGCCGAAATCGCCTATGCAAGGCGTGCAGCCGAACTGGCAGACGATGCGTTGGATGCGGCCCTTCCGTTGATCAAGGCCGGCGGAGATGAGGCAGACATTCTGGCCGCAATGCAGGGCGCGGTATTTTCCGGTGGCGGCGATTATCCGGCCAACGAATTCATCATCGGCTCCGGCGAGGATGCGCTTCTGTGCAGGTACAAGGCCGGCCGGCGCAAGCTCGAAGCCAATGACCAGCTGACGCTCGAATGGGCCGGCGCCTCCGCGCATTATCATGCAGCCATGATGCGTACGGTCGTGATCGGCGAGCCGTCGCTCCGCCACCGCGAGCTCTACAAGGCCTGCCTGGAAACCATCCAGGCGATCGAGGAAGTGCTTCGCCCCGGCCACACCTTCGGCGATGTCTTCGACACCCATGCCCGCATCCTTGATGAACGCGGCCTTTCCCGCCACCGGCTGAACGCCTGCGGTTACTCGCTCGGTGCCCGCTTCTCGCCGTCTTGGATGGAGCAGCAGATGTTCCATGTCGGCAATCAGCAGGAAATACTTCCCGACATGACACTCTTTGTCCACATGATCATCATGGATTCCGATAGCGGCACGGCAATGACGCTCGGTCACACCTATCTGACGACCGAAGGTGCGCCGGAACCGCTATCACGAAGAGGCCTCGACCTGATCGTCTGCTGACTGCACCATTTCCCGCAATTGACACATCCGAAACCCCACCTCTAAGCTCGTAAGCAGGCGGGGATTAGAGAGGTAAATGGGTGCAGCGATCGGGATCATGGCATATCGCTGCAACTCTTGCCTTCTCGCTCGCGCTTTCAGCCTGCAATACGACCGATGCCCTGACGCCGCAGGTCGATATCGGTGGCGGAACGGAGAGAACCTCCAGCCCGGTCACCCAGGCCGATACCGATCGAATGGTCGGAACCGATAACGCCTCGCCGATTCAATCCGCTCCACCTGCCTCGAATATCTATGCCCATAGACAGGGCAATACCCTGGATAGCCAGGCCCGAGCTCTGGACGACGGCGAGGCCATTTCGCCATCCTCCTCAGGCCCACCGCCGGAATGGCAAGGTCAAGTCGCCAACGGCCAGATAGAGGCACCTTCCTCCGGCAACCCACCGATCGCCTCCCCGGCACATCAGGCGGAATTGCCATCGACATCGGCTGAAAGCGCTGGAACGATCCGTTTCCTTCCAATCATCGGCGCTCCGGTCGAAGCCGTCACACCTCTTTCGCGCCAGCTTGCAGTCGCCGCTCGCACAAGCGGTGTACGCATCAGATCTTCTTCAGATACCAACACCGAACACATCCTGAAGGGCTATTTCTCCGCCCTCTCCGATGATGGCAAGGTGACGGTCGTCTATGTCTGGGACGTTCTCGACAATGGCGGCGCGCGGCTGCACCGGATGCAGGGGCAGGAAACACTTTCCGCACGAGGACCGGATCCCTGGGCGGCAATACCGGCATCCGTCATGCAGTCGATTGCGGACAAGACCATATCGGGTTATCTCGACTGGCGGCAAACGGCATCGCGACTGTGAAAAGGGCTTTTTAGGGCCTCAAGTCACAGTTCATTCATAAAATTGCGTGCGCATTTGGAAAACGCTCTTGCATTCAAGGGCAGCGGCGGTAAAAGGCCCCCATCCAGCTTCAATACAGGCGGACCGAAATGAAGGTTTTCGCAGGCAATTCGAACCGGCATCTGGCCGACGCGATCTGCAGCTATCTCAATGTCCCAGTCGGAAAAGCCAGTGTAAGGCGTTTTGCAGACCAGGAAATCTTCGTAGAAATTCAGGAAAACGTGCGCGGCGAGGATGTATTCGTCATCCAGTCCACGTCGTTCCCGACCAACGATCACCTGATGGAATTGCTCATCATGATCGATGCGTTCCGGCGAGCGTCCGCACGGCGCATCACGGCGGTGCTTCCCTATTTCGGTTATGCAAGACAGGATCGCAAGGCAGGTCCGCGCACACCGATCTCGGCCAAGCTCGTCGCCAACCTGATCACCGAGGCAGGCGCCGACCGCGTTCTGACCCTCGACCTGCATGCAGGCCAGATCCAGGGTTTCTTTGATATTCCGACGGACAACCTCTACGCCGTGCCGATCCTGGCGCGCGATGTGAAGGAAAACTACGACCTGAACAACGTCATGGTCGTTTCGCCCGACGTCGGCGGCGTGGTGCGTGCCCGTTCGCTCGCCAAGCGTCTCGATTGCCAGCTCGCCATCGTCGACAAGCGTCGTGAACGTGCCGGTGAATCGGAAGTCATGAACGTCATCGGTGACGTGACCGGCAAGGACTGTCTGCTGATCGACGATATCGTCGATTCCGGCGGTACGCTTTGCAATGCGGCTGAAGCCCTGCTGAAGAACGGCGCCACCAGCGTCACCGCCTATATCACCCATGGCGTTCTGTCCGGCGGCGCAGTCACCCGTATTTCCTCGTCCAAGCTGAAGGAACTGGTCATCACCGACAGTATCCAGCCGACGACGGCAGTTCAATCCGCCCCGAACATTCGCGTCATCTCGACGGCGCAGCTTCTCGGCGAAGCGATTAACCGCACGGCAATGGAATCCTCCGTTTCCAGCCTGTTCGATTGATTGCTTCCAGCAGTCACACGTAAATATCCGAATATTTCACTCGGGCCGAAAGTCGATATCGATTTTCGGCCCGATGTTTTAGATTGATCTCAATTCAACGGGGAGGAATCACGAATGTCATTCATATCGACCCATATGGCAAAGCTGCCGCTTCTTATACTGCTACCGCTTCTTTCGGCCTGCGTCGAAGGTGGCCCGCCCTCCGGCCCGGGAGGATATTACCCACCTCCCCGCCCCGACCGCGGCCCGCAGATGTGCACCATGGACTATCGCCCGGTTTGCGGCGAAAGAGGCGGACGACTGGAAACCTTCGGCAATTCCTGCCAGGCAAATGCGCGCGGCTTCCGTGTCGTCGGTTCCGGCGAATGCAGAGCCCCCGGCAGACCGGATCGTCCGGACTGGGATCGCCCCGGCCGGCCTGACAGGCCTGATTGGGATCGCCCCGGCAGACCCGACCGTCCCGATTGGGACAGGCCGGGCAATCCAGGCCGCCCTCAGCCCGGCGGCATCTGCACCCGCGAATACCGACCCGTCTGCGGCCAGCGCGGCGGCCGCAACCAGACTTTCCCCAATGCCTGCGAGGCAAACAACGCCGGCTTCGGGATCATTTCATCCGGCGAATGCCGCCGCTGATAAAAATCGCTGGAAGACAACAGCAAAACGCCGGGGCAATCGTCCCGGCGTTTTGCATTCGGCAAACACGTTGACTATGTAGGTCCGGTATATCCAAGGAGTCCTGCATGGCCGCCCGCGACCGCTATTCCCGAAAGCTCGAATGTTCCCAGTGCGGCAATACCGGTTTTGCCGAAGTTTCCGAAATCGATGACAAGCGCGCCGCCAACCGGGATTTCCGTATCGATGAACTCCCTAAGGGTTTTCGCACCGAATTTGCCTCCACCGACCCGCGCAAGCACATGATCCGCTGCAGCGATTGCGGCTTCAAGTTCCGCTTCGAGCAGAAGTCGGTCTACGCACCGGGCGGCGAAGCCCGCCGCTGATGCCGCAGCCTCAGTCCGTCACCCAAGGCGGTCAGGCCGCCTCGGTGAGGTTTTGCTTGTCGATCGGCATGGGTCGCCCAAGAAGATAGCCCTGCGCCTCATGGCAACCTTCCTGCCTGAGGATGTCCAGCTGGACCGACGTCTCGACGCCTTCGGCAAGAACCGGAATGCGCAATCCCTGTCCCAGAGCCAGAATGGCCCGGACCATTGCTTTCGCTTCCTCGCTCCTCTCGACATCGGCCAGAAAGCTGCGGTCGAGCTTTATCTTGTCGAACGGGAAGGACTGAAGCGTCTCCAATGACGAATAGCCGGTGCCGAAATCATCGATGGCGATGGAGACACCGAGCGCCTTGATTGCCCGCAGCGCATGCAGCGCCCGCTGCTTGTCGCTGAAAATCGAACTTTCGGTAATCTCCAGTTCCAGCCGGCCAGGTTTCAATCCCGTCTCGATCAGAACCCGATGGACGAGCGCCGGCATGTCCGTGTGTGCGATCTGCACAGGCGAAAGATTGACTGCAATCTTGTGTGCGACGGGCCAGCCGGCCGCCTCACGACAAGCCTCGCGAAGCACCCATTCACCGATTGGCAGGATGGCGCCGCATTCCTCCGCAACAGGTATGAAATCTGCAGGAGAAACGAGGCCTCGCTCCGGATGACGCCAGCGCAGCAGCACCTCGTAACCGGTGATCTCTCCCGTGGAAACAGACTTCTGGACCTGATAATTCAGGTAAAGCTGCTTCTCCTCGATGGCGACCCAAAGCTCCTTCGCCATCTTGGTGCGGTCACGGGCGGCCTCATCCATTTCCACGTCGTAGAAGCAGACTTGGCCGGATAGCGATCCTTTGGCGCGATACATCGCAAGATCGGCGTTGGCAATGAGCGCCTCCGGCAACTGTCCGTCATTCGGATAGAGTGCAACGCCCATGCTCGCACCGGTGCTCAGGCGATGTCCCTCGACATCCATGGGGCGGTTGAATTCGCTCATCATGCGATCCAGCAACACACTGACTTCGCCGATCTCGTCATATCGCATGGCCGCCACAAATTCGTCACCGCCGAAACGAGCAAAGATCTGATTGGCCCCGATGACCCTGAGCATGCGGCGGGAAATTTCCTTGAGCACGGCATCGCCGACGCCATGTCCCAACTGGTCGTTGATCTGCTTGAACCTGTTCAGATCGATACCGATCACCGCCAGCCGATGGCCGGAACTCTCCGCATGCAGAACCTCGCTTTCCAGATGGCTCATGAAAGCGGCTCTGTTGGGAAGTTGCGTCAGGCTGTCGTGACGAGCCATGAAGGCGATCTGCTCCTCGGAGCGAACCTGTTCACTGATATCCTCGAAGGTCGAAACCCAGCCCCCGTCGGTGAGCACGTTCAGTCCAATGCGAAATGTCTGTCCACCGGCCGTGCGGTGCACGATGCCACGCTGCCCTGATCTCACTGCAGACATATAGCGATTGTAGTGTTTTTGCGCGCGCGTCAGAGCATCCTGCGGGTCGAAGTAAGACATCTCATAACCCTTGCGCACGATGTCCCAGTAACTGATCCCAGGCGTAACGAAGCCTTTCGGAAACTTGAACATCTCGCGATAACGTCCATTGCAAAGTATCAGCCTTTCGTGACGGTCGAAAAGGCAGATGCCCTGGCTCATGTTTTCCAGCGCTAGATCCAGATTTTGTGTGACCTGAGCGATGCGGTCGCTGTCTTGTTTCTGTCGGGTTATGTCGCGCGTGATCTTGGCGTAACCGATCAGCACGCCGTCCTCATCACGGACCGGCTGGATTACGATATGCGCCCAGAACCACGTACCGTCTTTTCTGTATCGCTTTCCTTCAGCTTCGAAACGACCGCTCTCGCGCGCCGTTGACAAGGCCAGTTGGGGCATCCCCGCAGCCTGATCATCACGCGAATAGAAACGCGCGAAACTCTGGCCAATAATTTCCTTTGCGGCGTATCCCTTTGCACGCTCGGCACCGGCATTCCAGTTCGTCACGATGCCTGCTGGATCCAGCATGTAAATCGCATAATCGGTCACGCCACGAACGAGCAGCTGGAAGTTCCTCTCGCTGGCCTTGGACGATCGCGCGGCGCGGCTCGAAACGATCGCGGCTGTCGCCCCCGACCCGATGAGCGACAAGGACACGACGACGATCGTCGATAACATCAGCGGCTTTGACATCGAGCCAACTTCGATTGCCATGGACAGATCAGGAACGAAAGTTGCCGCTCCCATGGCGATAAAGTGCATGCATACAATCGCCAGCGACAAAATGCCCGCAGCCAGGACGACGGCCTTTGCGCCTCTCGATAGCGCAATGACAAAGCCTATCGGCGCCATAAGTATGGCCACAGCAATCGCGGCAACCACCAGCGAACGATCCCAGACAATCGCGCCGGCAAACTCGATGGCAGACATCCCGGTGAAGTGCATGCAGGAAATTCCCGCACCGAACACAACACCCGCCCCTGCAGCCGCGGAACGCGTCGGAATGATGAGAATGATGGCGGCCGCGGCAAAGGTGGCCATGAAAGCCAGCCCCAGTGAAACCAGCGTCAGTGCAAAGTCGAAGCGGAAAGTATGCCCCGGATCATAGGCGAGCATTGCGACAAAGTGCGTTGCCCATATGCCGAATCCTCCGGCTCCTGCAGCAACCGCGGCCCAGGTTATACGCGCAGCACGATTTGTTTCCCGTGCCCGACCGATGAATGACACCGTTGCAAGGTTTGCCAGAAAGCAAAGCATGCCGGCCACAAGCACGAGCTTCAGATTGTGTTCCTGCACCAGGCAAGTGACGACGCCATACATCAATTTCATTCCTTGAGATCGATGATGCTTTTCGACGTCGTATATTTAACAAATCCGATACTTACTGGCTCAGTTTGCAGTTTTCGGCTGAACCAGAAGAAATTTACTTAACAATCTTGCAAGAGGGGCCTACCTAGGATCAACAGCGAGCAAATATCCCGCAACAGGTAGCTGTGCGACCGCAGGAATACAACATGTTGTCATATTCACGAAACCCTTGCGTCACAGGGGGCATTGTACTATAGGGGCGCGTCCGCGTAGACACCCTTGGAGGCAATGCGGATGAAGTGCGTTTCACGCCTTCCGGTTCAGAACGACCATTTTTGATCGACTGAACTCTCCAAATAACCTCGAAAGGAAATGCCATGAGCCAGGAATCTTACGAGCTCAAGGCCGAGGCGCGCGAACGGGTAGGTAAGGGGTCCTCCCGCGAACTTCGCCGCAACGGTTTTATTCCCGCTGTCATCTACGGTGACAAGCAGGCCCCGATTTCAATCGCCCTCAACACCAATGAGGTCACCAAGCGTATTCACGCCGGCGGCTTCATGACGACGATTGCAACCATCGATCTCGATGGCAAGAAGTACACCGTCCTGCCGAAGGACTACCAGCTGGATCCGGTGCGTGACTTCACCATGCACGTCGACTTCCTGCGCGTCTCCGGCAACACCGAAGTTACCGTCGACGTTCCGGTTCACTTCGTCAACGAAGACAAGTCCGCGATCAAGCAGGGCGGCGTCCTGAACATCGTCCGTCACACGGTTGAGTTCCACTGCCCGGCCAACGCCATCCCGGAATTCATCACCGTCGACCTCGACGGTGCCAAGATCGGCGACAGCATGCACATCTCGGCCGTCAAGCTGCCGAAGGGCGTGCGCCCGGTCATCACCGACCGCGACTTCACCATCGCCACGCTCGTAGCTCCGGCTGCTGGTGTTGCTGAAGAAGAAGTTGCTGCTCCTTCCGAAGAATAATAGATATTCTTCGATTGAGACAGAAAGCCCGCCCTTCGGCGGGCTTTTTTGTTTTTATCACGGCTCACAG
Source organism: Agrobacterium sp. Ap1 (assembly GCF_017313375.1). Taxonomy (NCBI): domain Bacteria; kingdom Pseudomonadati; phylum Pseudomonadota; class Alphaproteobacteria; order Hyphomicrobiales; family Rhizobiaceae; genus Agrobacterium; species Agrobacterium sp. Ap1. The sequence goes on along the minus strand of NZ_JAFLMY010000008.1, from coordinate 184,626 downwards.
ATCATGCATCTCGGCAATATTTGGGAGAACGTGTCAGGGAAGTTTAAACATTTGGGTGGAAGGATAGTGGGGAAATACGGGGTGGTATTTTAAAAAGAGCAATATTGGGCCGGGGAAAACAAATGACTCATTCTGTTGAGAGTCGTTTCATTGCCATAATATCTGGCGCGCTTCTCGTCGTCGTGGCTCCGCTTTTTACGCTCTTCCTCGCCCTTTCGTCCCAGCAGGCTTCCCAGAGCATCGGTGAGCATGTTGATGTCGTGATGAACAGCAACACCCAGGCACTCGGAAAACCGCTATGGGACCTGGATCTGGACAGCATCAGCCAGGTCGCACAAATGATGCTGCTTGATCAGATGGTCCACGCCGTTCAGATCAATGACACCACGGGCAAGCTCAACGTCTTCGAGGCTGTTGCCGGAGCGCCAGAACTCAATACTCTCGAAGCGCGCAGCCAGACGGTGATCTATCGATCCCTGCAGGGACCTCGTGAAGTCGGCACTTTGACGATCTACGTCCCGGTTGCCAATTGGTTCTCGGGCCTGCATCAGATCGAGTTTGCGTTCATATCCATTTTCATCATCGCTATCCTGACCGTGTTCGGCGCTGCCGTTTTCGGCAACAGGATCATGGTCGTTCGCCCTTTGACACGTCTGACAGCCGCAATCGAGGCCACCCGCAGACTTGGCTCGCGACACCACGTAGACTGGCGCTCCGCCGATGAGATGGGGAGATTGGCAAAGAGTTTCAACGAGATGCAGTTCCTTCTGGAGCGCGAGGAAAAGGAACTGAAACGAGCCCATCAGCAAACGATAGAAATTTACAACCTCACGCCGGCAATGCTGTTCTCATTGACCGCGGGCGACACAGTGGCTGCCGTGAGCGACTACTGGCTGTTGGCCACAGGCTACCAGCGAGAAGAAGTTATCGGACAGCATTTTTCGGATTTCCTTTTCGCCCCAGACCGTGCTTCTTTTGAAAATCGCAGAAGGCACACAGCGGCCCAATGCGTTACGATAGAAATTACCGTACGCTTCCTGTGCAAGAACGGCCGCATCCTTGATGTCCTGATCGCCGAAGCTGATCTTGGCGCAACCACCACCCATCTTGCCGGCTCGTTGAGTGTCATGACCGACGTCACCGAACTGAAGCAATCCGAATTCCGCAACCATCAGCAGGCGATAACCGACCATTTGACGGGACTGCTGAACAGGCAGGGTTTCGAAGCCGCTCTGGACCGTCATATCGTCGAAGCCGACCGGATGGCGACCCAGCTCGCCTGCCTCTTTGTCGACCTCGATCGCTTCAAGGCGATCAACGACAATCATGGGCACGCAGCGGGCGACCTCGTTCTGCAGGAGTTCGTTGTAAGGTTGCAACCCATGCTGCACGACACGGATACAGTCTCCAGACTTGGCGGCGACGAATTCGCCATCGTAATCGCCGGCCCGGACGCCGAAAGCCGCAGTGCTGATCTGTGCCAGCAGATTATCGACATGTTCGAATCGCCGTTTCGTATCGAAGGAACCGGCATAAGGCTGAGCGCCAGCGTGGGTGTCGCCTTTTATCCGCAACACGCAGCGACTGCCGCCGAACTGCTGCAGAAATCCGATCTGGCCATGTATGCCCGCAAACGTGACGGTAAGAACGGCGCCAGAGTCTACGATCCCGCTATCCTGACAAGAACCAGGGAAAAAGCCGAAATTGAAAGCGACATCGAAGTAGGAATTGCAGCCAACTGGTTCGAAGCGCATTTTCAGCCGATCGTAGGCATGGCAACTGGCATACCGGTCGGGTTCGAAGCACTCATGCGTCTTCGCCACCCTCGCAAGGGCTTGCTTCCCCCGGGTCCGCTAGTCAGCGTTGCGGAAGAAAACGGATCGATTGCCGCGATCGGCAATCTTATTCTTGAAGATGCAATCGCCAATCTCAATCGCGTTTCTCGCCTTCCTGGCCTTGGCGACACATATGTCGCCGTGAACTTTTCGCCCTTGCAATTCGAACGCTGCCTTCCCGCGCGCCTGACCAGAATGCTGGGTGAAGGGGGAATCCTGCCGGCCCGCCTTGTGATCGAAATCACCGAGGCTGTATTGATGCATGACGACCCGGAGATTCGCAGAACTCTTTCCGAGCTGCACGATCTCGGTTGCCGCATCGCCTTGGACGATTTCGGCACCGGCTATTCATCTCTTAGCTATCTGAACCGGTTCCCTGTCGATATCGTCAAAATTGATCAATCCTTCGTTCAGTCGCTCCTTGGTGGTGACAGCGATTTGGAGCGAAAAAGCCGGATGCTGATCGAAGGCATTACGACCATTTCGCACCAGATGCAGTGTAAGGTCGTGGCCGAAGGCGTTGAAACGGCGCAGCAGCGGCAACAGCTGATGCAGATCGGCGTCGACTACGCACAGGGCTACCACTTCTCTAGGCCTCGCGAAATCAATGACTTGCTGGCAGATTTTTCTGGACATCCCAGCAAGGCATCGCTCGCCAGCTGAACGGCGAAGTGTCACAATTAGATATGCATGCCAACTGCGCAGTTGTGCATGTGTAGGAACAAGCGGTGATATTGAGACATGAAGCGTACAGAGCGCATATGACAGAGCGCCTCAAGCTTCGAGGCACGACGCTTCCAGTAACATTTCGGAGGCCCGCGATGAAGATGATGATTGCACTGATCGGCATGCTCGGAGCGACAGCACCCGCCCTTGCCCAGACTGCGGTGACGCTCACGACTGAATCATATCCTCCGTTCATCTATCGTAACGCAGACGGAACATATAGCGGGTCCAGTGTAGAACAGGTCGCCGCTCTGATGGGGAAGGCAGGTATTCCGTTCACGATGGAGATAATGCCTTGGGCAAGAGCAATCACCCTGGCCGAGACCTTGCCCATGCACTGCGCCTTTTCCGCTGCGCGTATTCCAGAACGGGAAGACCGGTTCAAATGGGTGACGCCCTTAAGCATCAGCCGGCATGTACTGGTACGCCTTAAGGGGTCGAGTGTTACGGCAAGCACACTCGACGAAGCCAAGCGCTACACAATAGGCACGCACCGGGCGGACTTCACGGAGACCCTGTTGCGCGAACGAGGTTTTCCCTCGATCGATCTGAGCTCGGATTTCGAAATCACGCTCAACAAGCTCCTGGAGCGACGCGTTGACATGATGCCGATGTCGGACAACATCTTTGAAAGGCTAAAACTCGAGGGAAAGCCGGTGGAAATCGCTCTGCCCTTTTCGGAAAGTCACTTTGGCATGGCCTGCAACAAGCAGATGCCCGATGACATGATCACCCGCATGCAGGATGGGCTGGATGCACTCATCCGCGAAAAAGGCCAGGATGAAATTCTCCGGCGCTACGGACTGAAGCCCCTCCGCTTGTGGGAAAAATAGACACATAGACATTGACAGTGCCGTCATTTCGCGGTGGTGACAGAGCGCAGAAAGACGGAGAGTTTCAATGTTGATCATTGCTGGCCTTGGCAATCCCGGAGCGCAATACGCAGGCAACCGCCACAATGTCGGTTTCATGGCTGTCGACGCCATTCAGCGACGTGCGGGCTTTTCGCCTTGGTCGAAGAAGTTCAAGGCAGTGATCTCGGAAGGCGAGATCGACGGCGAGAAGGTTCTGTTGATGAAGCCGCAGACCTTCATGAACCTCTCGGGCGAGGCCGTTGGCGAGGCCATGCGCTTCTACAAGCTGACGCCGGCAAATATCGTCGCGATCTACGATGAACTCGATCTGCCACCGGGAAGAACGCGACTCAAGACAGCCGGAGGCCACGGCGGGCACAACGGCATCAAATCGCTCGACGCCCATTGCGGCAAGGATTATCGCCGGCTGCGCATAGGCATCGGTCACCCCGGAAACAAGGAACTGGTGCACGGACATGTCCTGGGAGATTTCGCCAAGTCCGACAAGGTCTGGCTGGAACCGCTGATGGACGCGATCGCCGACAATGCCGGGATGCTGGTCAAGGGCGAGGACTCGCAGTTGATGAACAAGCTGACGCTTGCCGTAGGCGGCAAGCCGGAGCCGGAAAAACCGGCGGCAAAACAGCCGCAGCCCCCAAAATCTGCGGGCCAATCCCACATCCGTCAGGCTCGCAATGGCGGAAAGCCGAACCTGCCGACATCTGGCCCGATGGCCGAAATGCTGAAGAAGATGTTCGGAGGCAAGGAAAATTGAGTTGAAGCGCGCGCACTTGAAACGGCCCTAAAATACGACAATAAATCACATAAACTGGAACAAATGTCCCTTTTCCGCTTTCCCGCGAAAAGGAGTTCTCGATGTTTCATCACACTGCCCCCTGCCTCTTCCCGGCCTGCTGCATGACCGGATAGATCGCACGACCGCACGGCTTATCAACAGTGCAGGTCCGACCATCGACTTCTCTACCCCAAAAGGGGAAGCGGCACTGACGGCTGCGGACTCGGTCTCCTGGCGTATCTTCAAGAATCAGATCTCCTTGTTCATCGGCGGAATTGCCGCCGTCCTGCTGGAATTTGCAGAACCCAAGGTTCGTGACGGCGTCTGGCAGCACAGCACTTTCCGACACGATGCACTGACACGCCTCCAGCGAACAGGTCTGGCGGCCATGGTTACAGTCTATGGCGCCCGCAGCCAGGCTGAAGCGATGATTGCCGGCGTCGTACGGCGCCACAGCAGGGTGGATGGGCGCACCAGCAATGGTGAGGCTTACAACGCCAACGATCGCGAGCTGCTGGATTGGGTGCAGGCGACCGCCGGCTTCGGCTTCATGCAGGCATATCACCGATTTGTGCGGCCATTGTCCGCAGATGAACGCGCTTCCCTGTTCCGCGAGGCACGACCAGCCGCAGAGCTTTACGGCGCACGTGGCGCGCCTGCATCCCAGATGGAACTCGACCTGCTCTTCGCTTCCAAGGGCTCGCGGCTTGAACCATCACCCATCCTCGGCGAATTTCTCTACATCATGCGCACGGTCTCAGCCCTTCCAGGGCCGGCACGCCCGCTACAATTGCTCCTGCTCAAGGCGGCCATCGAGATCCTGCCGGAGTGGATCAGGCAGCGGCTGGAGCTTGGCCGCAAATGGTCATTGACGCATCTCGAACGCGCCACCGTGAAAATTGCCGCCCGCACGGCCGATAGACTGGTGCTCAAATTCTCTCCACCGATCCAGGCTTGCCGAAGGCTGGGTCTGCCCGATGATTTCCTCTATCGGCCGATTACACAATAGCCGGGAGAAGTTACTCCTCCGGCTCGGTGGTGAACATCAGCGGATAGCCCGCTTCCTTCGCGAGATCCACCGCCTCCTTGGCCTTCGTTTCGGCAATATCCTTTGCGCAGACGACGACCACACAGGAACCAAGCCGGTGAGCGGTCATCATCACCCGCAAGCCCGTCTCCTCGCTCATACGGAAAACGGCCTTAAGTACCATCGTAACAAACCCACGCGGCGTGTAGTCGTCGTTCAGCAATATGACTTTGTAGAGCTTGGGCCGCTCCAGCTTTGGTTTCGATTTCGTTTTCGGGGCGAGAACCGTATCTTCGGCCATCAGCTTGACCTCCATGTGAGGAAAGCCTCAATCGGGCATATGAGTTATCTTGCGCCGCAGCAGGAAGATTTCAAGCCATAGCGTCTCCTGAGACGGATGCAGAATATCGCAAGCCTTGACCCGCAAGGCACTTTCCCCCATAGCCACTGCAAACTCAGTTAAACGATAGGTTTCATCCCCGATGGGCTTTAAATGCGGTATCGTCGGACTGCCCAATGTCGGCAAGTCCACCCTTTTCAACGCACTGACAAAGACGGCTGCCGCGCAGGCTGCGAACTATCCGTTCTGCACGATCGAGCCGAACACCGGTGAAGTTGCTGTTCCGGATGCGCGCATGCAGAAGCTTGCGACGATCGCCGGTTCGAAGGAAATCATCCCGACCCGCATCTCCTTCGTCGACATCGCCGGCCTCGTGCGCGGCGCATCGAAGGGCGAAGGCTTGGGCAACAAGTTCCTTGCCAATATCCGCGAAGTCGACGCCGTCGTCCACGTGCTGCGCTGCTTCGAAGATGACGACATCACCCATGTCGAGGGCAAGATCAACCCGGTTGGCGACGCCGACACGATCGAGACCGAGCTGATGCTCGCCGACCTCGAAAGCCTGGAGCGCCGCGTCGAACAGACCCGCAAGCGAGCCACCGGCAAGGACAAGGAATCGATCGCCCAGTTGCCGGTGATGGAAGAAGTCATCAAGCTTCTGAACGAAGGCAAGCCGGCCCGTATTCTCCTGAAGACGCTGGCACCGGAAGAGATCGAGATCCTCAAGAGCCTCAACCTCCTGACCTCGCATCCGGTCCTTTATGTCTGCAACGTCGCCGAAGGCGATGCTGTCGATGGCAACGAGCACACCAAGGCCGTCGCCGAAATGGCAAAGGCTCAGGGCGCCGAATGCGTCATCATCTCGGCCGCGATCGAATCCGAAGTCGCCCAGCTTCCCGATGAGGAAGCCAAGGAGTTCCTCGGCGCACTTGGCCTTGAAGAAGCCGGCCTCGACCGCCTGATCCGCGCAGGTTACCACCTGCTCGACCTGATCACCTATTTCACCGTCGGCCCGAAGGAATGCCGTGCCTGGACGATCCGTCGCGGCACCAAGGCACCGCAGGCCGCTGGCGTCATCCATACCGATTTCGAACGCGGTTTCATCCGCGCCTTCACCATCTCCTACGACGATTACATCGCCTATAAGGGCGAAGTCGGCGCCAAGGAAGCAGGCAAGGGCCGCGACGAAGGCAAGGAATATGTCGTCAACGATGGCGACGTCATCCACTTCCGCTTCAACACCTAAGATCGAAAACCATGCGCTACGGCCGGGAGTTTCCCGACCGTAGCCTCATTCTCCATTGCCGAGGCGCACCATGCTTTACCTCGAGGATTTCACCCCCGGCCGCGTTCTGCCGCTTGCGTCATGCACGCTCGATGCGGCGGCAATCATCGAATTCGCCAGCGAATTCGATCCGCAGCCGATGCATCTTGACGAAGAGGCCGGCAAGGCCAGCATTCTCGGCGGACTGGCGGCATCGGGCTGGCACACGGCAAGCCTCTTCATGCGCATGATGTATGACGGCTGGCTGGCGAAGTCTTCGTCGGAAGGCTCTCCCGGCATCGAATTCATGGAATGGAAAAAGCCCGTTCTTGCGGGAGATACGCTCTCCGGCCGCTCGACGGTGATCGAGGCACGTCCGCTTCGCTCGCGCCCCGGTCTCGGCCTCGTCAAATTTCTCCACGAGGTCATCAACCAGAACGACGAAATCGTCATGCGCGGCGAAAACCCGATCATGTTCCGCGCCCGCCCTGCCGACGAAACAGTAACCGCCGGAGACAGGGCATGAAACTCGCCGACGTCTCCCTACCCGGCCAGACGGTCGTCACCGGCTCGCTTCTCTTCACCGCAGAAGACATCATAGCCTTCGCAAAGAAATACGATCCCCAGCCCTTTCATACCGATCCGGAAGCAGCAAAGAACTTTGTCTTTGGCGGCCTGTGCGCATCCGGATGGCATACCTGCGCAGGCTGGATGAAGATGTTTATCGCCTACTGGGCCAAGGAACATGCCCGGCTTCTAGCCGAAGGCATCGAACCTCCAAAACTCGGCCCCTCGCCCGGTTTCAAGAAACTGCAATGGCTGAAGCCCGTTTATGCCGGCGATACGATCACCTATTCGGTCACGCTCATCGAAAGCCGCCCACTGATGTCGCGGCCAGGAACGTCGATCAACCTGACGGCCAATCAGGGCGTCAACCAGAAGGGCGAAACCGTTCTGCGCTTCGAGAGCACCGTTCTGGAATTCGATTAACGTGCAACGACCACGGCAGCGCCTGCGCCGATCATCACTGACCCCGCAGCGCGATTGGCCCACCGCACGATAAGGGGATTGCGAAGCGCATGCCGTGCGCGGCTGGCAAGCGCCACATGCCCGCCCACGACGACGACTTCCACGGCGAGAATGATCATGGCCAGCATCACGCCATCAGCAACGGCTAACCCGGTACCGACAACATTCGGCAACAGCGCGATATAGAACAGCGGCATCTTGGGATTGCCAAGATTGAGAACCACGCCGGTCAGATAGGCACCGAACAGGCTTCCATTCGCCTGTGGCGTAAGCGCCGGCACCACCGGTTCAGCCATCCAGAGCCTGATCCCCGTCCACACGAGATAGATCGCGCCGCCATAGCGCAGGACAGTCATAACGACACCCATCTCGCTGGCGACGACCGACAGGCCGAAAACCGCCAGCGCCAGAAACATGAGAATGCCGGTGCACGTCCCTGCCCCATAGGCTATCCCCGACAAGGCGCCCTGTGCGACGGTACGGGCAACGATCGTCACGTTATCCGGACCGGGACTGGCCGCGAAGAAGAGAAATGCGGCAGCAAAGCCGGCAAGCGCAGTGACGTCCATCTGATTCTCCCTCGGAAAATGAAAGACTATCAACGCCGCCTTCTCTCACAACCCCAAGGATTTGGGGGAACAGAAGAACCGGAACAGCGTCAAAATTGAGTTTGCCATAAGCACGGCTATCGCTATATCCAGCAGAATATCACGAACTATTCTTCTCCGCAGAGCCGCGCAAAACCTCCTTCCCGCATCATCAGCCTGGGTTGTCATGACATTTGAACTTATCGTCTCGCAGGGACGCATCGCCGACCGGACATCGGGTGCCATTCCCGGAGCCGCATTGACGGCAAAGTTGGTTTCCAGCCTCACCGGACTTGCACCACTCGAGATCGGCCAGATTTCACCGGCACGCGATGACCATTGGTCTTTGGCACTTGCCGAGGCCAACGTCACACTGGCGGAGTTACGGCAGGCGATCTCGCAAACGATCGATCGCGGCAATCGCCCACTCATGGTCGCCAGCACCTGTGCCGCCAGCCTTGCCTCTCTGCCGGTCGCAGCACGGGCGCATCCGGAAGCGGTCGTCCTCTGGATCGATGCCCATGGAGACTTCAACACGCCTTTCACGACGGAAAGCGGTTATCTCGGCGGCATGGTTCTGGCAGCAGCCTGCGGCATGTGGGAGAGCGGCCACGGCAGCGGTATCGATCCGAAAAATGTCATCGTCGTCGGCGGAAGAGATATCGATCCCGACGAATCCGACCTGATGAAACAGGCCGGGCTGCGCATCATTCCCCCATCAACCGCGACGCCGCAGGCGATACTTTCCGAAATCGGCGATCGGGAGATATGGATCCATGTCGACTGGGACTTACTTGAACCCGGACATATTCCGGCCGCCTACGCGATTGCCGATGGTCTCTTGCCCGATACGCTCCGGGAAATTTTCTCCGCTCTTCCAACACACCGGATCCTAGGCATCGAACTCGCGGAATTCGAAGCGTCCGGCGAATGGTCGAAAGATGAGAAAGTCCTGGATTTCATCGCGAATATCGTCTCACCGCTATTGTTCGAAAGCTCGACCACATGACGCAGACAATCCGCATCGCAGCCGCCGTTATCATCCGCACCGATGGCTTAACGCTTCTCGTTCGCAAACGGGCAACCACGGCCTTCATGCAGCCCGGAGGCAAGATCGAGCCACAGGAAAGCCCGGCATCCGCTCTTCTGCGCGAACTCGTGGAGGAAATAGGTCTGCACGCATCGCTCGACGACCTGCACCCGCTTGGCCATTTCGAGGCACCCGCAGCCAATGAAGCGGGTTTTACCGTGTCCGCCGATGTCTTTCTGATCGAGAGCGGAGATGCCCATATCGCCAGTTCCGCCGAGATCGAGGAACTGCGCTGGATAGATCCGGAGAAACCGGGCGACGTTGTTATGGCAGAACTAACCGAGCACCACATCCTGCCCGCTTATCTGCAAAAACGCGCCGGGGGTTAGCCCGACGCGCTTGAACTATGCCATGGCCTGCAAAAGGTCAGTGGCCGGAAAACTCGGCCAATGTGCGAACCTCGACGCCAAGCGCTTCGAGGTTCTTGCGACCGCCGAGATCCGGCAGGTCGATGACGAAGCAGGCGGAGACGACTTCCGCACCGATCTGGCGCAGCAGCTTGACGGCGCCGACAGCAGTACCGCCGGTCGCGATCAGGTCGTCGCAGAGGATCACTTTTTCGCCAGGCTTTACCGCATCGACATGGATTTCCATCTCGTCGGTACCGTATTCCAGCGCATAGGCCATGCTGACCGTGCGATAGGGCAGCTTGCCCTTCTTGCGGATCGGCACGAAACCAGCCGAAAGCTGATGTGCCATCGCGCCGCCCAAAATGAAGCCACGCGCTTCCATGCCGGCGATCTTGTCGACGCCCATTCCTTCGTAGGGTTTGACCAGTTCATCCACCGCCAGACGGAAGGCCGCCGCATCACCGAGCAACGTGGTGATATCGCGAAAGATGATGCCGGGCTTGGGATAATCCGGAATGGAACGGATCGCAGCGGCGAGAATGTCTTTGGTCGAGGCAGTCATGATAACCCTGTTAAAGCAATTCCAGCAAAAGTGGGAACCGGTTTTGCATCCGGAATTGCGTAAAAAAGCTCCGTCGTCTTGCGGCAGGATCTTTCCGTACCAGTCGAACGAGCGGCCTGTTGAAGATGCGCACATGAAAAAGGCGGCCGAAGCCGCCTTCTCTATCTTTGACCCGGCTTCGGATCAATGTTCCTTATTGGCATAGACCGACTTCTTCGTCAGGTAAATGAGCCCGCTGAAGATCACCAGAAATACCATGACCATGAAACCGGTCCGCTTGCGTTCCTCCAGATGCGGCTCCGCAGCCCACATCAGGAAGGCAGCAATGTCCTTGGCATACTGGTCCACCGTCTGCGGCGAGCCGTCGTCATAGGTCACCTGATCGTCTGCGATCGGCGGGGCCATGGCAAGCGAGGCGGCATTGGCGAAATAGGGATTGTAATGCCCACCTTCCGGCACCTCCACACCCGCTGGCGGCTCCTGATAGCCGGTGATTAGCGAGTAGATATAGTCGGGGCCGCCTTCCTGATACTGGGTGAAGATATCGACGACGAATTGCGGGAAGCCGCGCGTGATACCGCGTGCCTTGCCGAGCAGCGAGAAGTCCGGCGGTGCAGCCCCGTTATTGGCCGCCGCGGCGGCCTGGTGGTTGGGGAACGGAGACGGAAAATGGTCGGACGGCACGCCGGCACGTTCGAACATTTCGCCATCGTCATTCGGTCCGTCCTGGATCTGATAGTTGGCGGCAAAGGCTTTCACCTGTGCTTCCGAATATCCGAGATCGCCCAGCGTCCGGAAAGGCACCAGCTCCATAGAATGGCAGGCGGAACAGACTTCCGTATAGACCTTCAAACCACGCTGAAGCTGCTGCTTGTCGTAATGGCCGAAAGGTCCGGCAAAGCTCCATTTTACATTCTTTGGATGGTGGATCGGATAATGCGGTGTAGCACCCTCCGCATGGGCTTCGGCGCCGGCGGCCTCGTGGTTTTCCTGCGCATTGGCCTGGGCGACGCCCAATCCGGCCAGAAGCGCCAGGGAGAGAAGGCTTGTAGCAAGCTTTTTCATGTGTCGATCCCTCTCCGCGCTCACGCCGTGGCCTTGGCCGGTTCGGTCGTATCCGAACCTGCCTTCTTGCTCTTCTGCTCCAGCACCGCTTCGGTGATCGAGTTCGGAATTCGCCGTGGCGTTTCGAACAGGCCAAGAAGCGGCATGATCACCAGGAAGAAGCCGAAGTAATAGAGCGTGCCGAGCTGCGAATAGCCGACATAATTGCCCTTCAGATCGCCGCCAAACAGCAGCGAGATCAACCCGCCACCCTCTGCGGGCATGGCGCCGAGCCAGCCGAGGAAGATCGAATTGGCAACGAAGATCCAGAAGAACAGCTTGTACCAGGGACGGTAGACTGCCGACCTGACCTTGGACGTATCGAGCCAGGGCAGGAAGAAAAGGATGATGATCGAGCCGAACATCACAAGCACGCCACCGAGCTTCGAGTCGATCGGGCCGACATTGAAGGTGATCGCACGCAGCATCGCGTAGAACGGCAGGTAATACCATTCAGGCACGATATGCGCCGGTGTCTTCAGGGCATCGGCCGGGATGTAGTTGTCCGGATGGCCGAGATAGTTCGGCATATAGAAGATGAACCACGCATAGACGATCAGGAAGACCGACACGCCGAAAGCATCCTTCAGCGTCGCATAGGGCGTAAAAGGCACTGTATCGGTTTTCGACTTCACCTCGACGCCGGTCGGGTTGGTCTGGCCGGTGACATGCAGAGCCCAGACGTGCAGCACGACGACGCCGGCGATCATGAACGGCAGGAGGTAGTGAAGCGAGAAGAACCGGTTCAGCGTCGGCTGGTCGACGGCAAAGCCGCCGAGCAGGAACTGCTGGATCCACTCGCCGACCAACGGGAAGGCGGTGAAGAAACCGGTGATGACGGTTGCGCCCCAGAAAGACATCTGTCCCCAGGGAAGCACGTATCCCATGAAGCCCGTTGCCATCATCAGCAGGTAGATGACGACACCAAGAATCCAGAGGATTTCGCGCGGCGCCTTGTAGGAACCGTAATAAAGACCGCGGGCGATATGCAGATAAACCGCGATGAAGAAGAATGACGCACCGTTGGAATGCATATACCGCAGCAGCCAACCATGATTGACGTCGCGCATGATCTTTTCAACCGAGACGAAAGCTTCGGCCGTCGAGGCTGTGTAATGCATTGCAAGCACGACGCCACTCAGGATCTGCACGATCAGCATCACCGAGAGCATCGCACCGAATGTATAGGCGTAATTCAGGTTTCGCGGCACCGGATAGGCGACGAAGCTGTCATACACCATGCGCGGCAAAGGCAGCCGCTGGTCGATCCACCGTTCGATCCCCGTCGACGGTTGATAAGACGAATGTCCACTCATATGTCAGCCCCTCACCCGATCCTGATCACGGTATCGCTTGCGAATGCGAATGTCGGAATTGCAAGGTTCTGCGGTGCAGGACCTTTTCGGATGCGGCCCGCAGTATCGTAATGCGAGCCATGGCAGGGACAGAACCATCCGTTGAAATCGCCGGACTGGCCAAGCGGAACACAACCGAGATGGGTGCAGGAGCCGATCATCACGATCCAGTTCTCCTTGCCTTCGCCGGCAGACCGGTCGAGGCCGGTCGCCTCTGCATCCGCCGCGATATTGGCGTTGCGGGCGACGGGATCCTTCAGGTCGGACAGTTGAACGGCATTGGCTTCTTCTAGTTCCTTGGGCGTACGGTTGCGAATGAATACCGGCTTGCCGCGCCATTTGACGGTCAGCGACATGCCCGGTTGCAGCGCTGCGACATTCACCTCGATCGAGGCGAGTGCCAGTGTCGACGCATCCGGGCGCATCTGGTCGATAAATGGCCATGCAACGGCCGCAGCACCCACAGCGCCGGCCATGCCGGTCGTCAGATAGAGGAAATCGCGGCGCGTGGGTTCGCTCACCGTTCCTTCACTTGGATTATGCTCACTCACGGTTCAACCATCCTCTCATGCAATGTCCCTGTCATCCGCATGCCTCCTCCTGGCTGTGGTCAACCTCCGTCACCATAGATCGAACACCGATTCCCCAGCAAGCTAGTGCGATCTTTGATTTGATCGCAGATAAACTTGCCGCTTGGCAAGGCCTACGACCGGATGAAGGAACACGATTTCTATTTTGGCATGTAATCGACAGGGCACTGCAACATTGTCTTGCGACACTATGCAGCGGCCATGATTTAACCTGCGATATCAATGAGGAACTTGATTTGGATCAAGCGCATTTCGCAGCCATGAGAAGCAAACATGTTGCGTTGCAAGAGACATTTGCGCGTGCTAATTCATCAATCAAGTGAAGCTTCGGACTCGATCATGACCTCAAGAAAGATCCTTTCCGTTGCAATCTGCGTCATCGTGTCGCTCGTAATGCTGGCAACCGGCACGCGATACCTGCATCCACACTGGATGTTCGCCACGCTTCACAGCCTCCAATTTCACGCGGCCGTGGCATGCAGCTTGAGCATGATTTTTGCGCTAGCTCTCCACCGCAACATCGTCTCCCTGCTTCTGCTCGCCGGATCGCTGGCCCTTGCCGGACATGCCGTAATCATGGGGCGGGAATACACAGGGATGGCGATGGAAAACGACGCCAATGCCCCGAGCTTCAGATTGCTCTCCTTCAATATCCTCAAGGAAAATGAGGAAAACGGGGAAGCGATTGCGAGGATGATCGCCAATTCGGGCGCCGATGTCGTCAACATCATGGAAGCCGAACCACTTGAGGCGCACCTCTCATTGCTTGGCTCGAGCTATCCCTACCATATTGGCTGCGGTGTTCTGACCGCCGGATGCGATCAGCTGATGTTGTCGAAAACACCGCTCGAGCGAGGAACGATCCGAAGCCTGAGCACACTCTTCAGCGACCGCTTCATTCTGGCCGAAACGGAAATCAGAGGACACAAGGTCAATATTGCCGGGATCCACACGACGAAACCCTATTTCGATGAATTCCAGACCGTAGAGCTGGTGCAAGCCACCCTCGCCATGGAAAAGATGCAAGGCCCGCTTGTCCTTTCGGGTGATTTCAACGCCTCGTCACTGGCTCCCAATATCCGCAGCTTCTTTACTTGGACGGGGCTTAGAACTGCATCATATGAACCACCGACATGGCCTGTCAGCCTCGGCAAGTTCGGACTGCCGATCGACCATGTCTATGTCCGGGCGCCGTTGAAGATCAGATCTATCTCCACCCTGCCAAGCGCCTATGGGTCAAATCATGCAGGACTGATGGCAGATCTCGTCATCAGCAACCAGTGAAGACCTATTGTGCGGCATCGGCGGCAAGAAAGCCGCCTGTCTGGCGTGACCATAGTTCGGCATAAAGGCCGCCTGCGGAAACCAGTTCGCTATGCGTCCCCTCTTCCACGATCCGCCCCTTGTCCATCACGATCAAGCGGTCGAGCATGGCAATTGTTGATAGACGATGGGCAATGGCAAGCACTGTCTTGCCTTGCATGAGACCGTCGAGGCTCGCTTGGATTGCGGCCTCCACCTCTGAATCGAGCGCCGAGGTCGCCTCGTCGAGAATGAGGATCGGCGCATCCTTGAGCATGACGCGGGCAATCGCGATCCTTTGCCTCTGCCCGCCCGAAAGCTTCACGCCACGTTCGCCCACATGCGCATCGAAACCTCTGCGCCCGCGCTGGTCCACCAGATTGGCGATGAACTCGTCCGCCTGCGCCTTCTCAGACGCGGCAAGCAGTTGCGCATCGGATGCATCCGGGCGGCCGAAAAGAATGTTGTCGCGGATAGAGCGATGCAGCAGCGACGTGTCCTGAGTGACCATGCCTATCTGCGCTCTCAGCGTTTCCTGGCTGACCTTGGAAATATCCTGGCCATCGATCTCGATCCGGCCGCCTTCCAGGTCGTAGAACCGCAAGAGCAGATTGACGAGCGTCGACTTGCCCGCTCCCGACCGGCCGATAATGCCGACCTTTTCACCGGCACGAACGGTCAGATTCAGATGATCGATGACGCCCTTGTCTTTTCCATAGTGGAAACTGACGTCATTGAACCGGATCTGCGGCCGCTCGACCTTGAGCGCCTGCGCGCTGGGCGCATCGGTCAACCCGATTGGCTGAGAAATCAGCTCGGCCGCGTTCTGTACCGTACCGAAATTGCGCATGATCCCGTTGAATTGCGTCATCAGGCGACCAAGCAAGAAATTCAGCCGCAGCACCAGTGCCAGCGTGAAGGCGACCGCACCAGCGCTGATATTGCCCTGCAGCCAGAGATGGATGCAGAGCGCTGCCATCGACGTGATCATCACACCCGATAGCAGCGCCATAGATGCCCGAACGCCGGTGATGAACCGAGTAAACATCAGCGTCGTCGACTGAAACGTGTTGAAGCCCTCTCGCATGTAGCGGTCATTCGCCTCGTCGCGACCGAACAGGCGCAGCGTCTGGATATTGCTATAGGCGTCGACCATCCGGCCCGATAGCATCGAGGCAGCCTCCGCCGTCTCCTTCGAATGGTAGCGGATACGCGGCACGAAAAAACGTGCGAGCGCGGCAAAGATGGCCACCCAGGCCAGCACCAGCACCGCCAGCCGCCAGTCGAGCCCGCCGACCAGCATCAGCATCGACACCGAATAGATGCAGACGAACCAGACACTTTCCATCAGCGAGGTCACAAGGTCGCCCGCCGCCTGCCCGCCCGACCAGACCTTTGCCACGATCCGTCCGGCAAAATCGTTCTGGAAGAAGGACAGGGATTGCCGCGCCACGTGCTGATAGGACTGCCAGCGAACCAGATTATAGAACCCCGGCGTGATGATCTGCTGATCGACAAGCGCGGTCGCCAACGTCACCAGGAAGCGTATGACGCCAATCAGCACCAGCATCCCGCCAAGTTCCCAGCCATGCGCGGCCAGAAGACCGTCCCATCCCTGCGCGCGATCGATGCTGGCCAGAATATCGACGAGACGGCCGACAAACCAGAACAGCGCCGCCTCGATAGCAGCCGTCAGCCCACCGAGAACCAGCATGGCGAGAAATGGCGTCTTGGCCTGCCGTACATAGAACCAGATAAAGGCAATCGTTCCTTCCGGCGGCCGCAGGTCTCCCTTTTCGGCAAAGGGGCGAATACGTGTCTCGAAAAAACGGAAGAACTGGGTAATGGCCATGGCAACGGATATATGCCGGTTCCGCAATGCGGCAAAGGGCACCGAGATTACATTTCGGCAAGGATATCCGGGAGCCGGACACGCAAACGGCGGCCGAAGCCGCCGTTTGTTCGGATTCTGTGAGGCGAAACTTAGAATTCCGACCATTCCTGCTTCACAGCCGCAGCGGAGGAACCGCCACCGAACGCCGAAGCGATCCAGTTGCCAAGAGCACGAGCCGGTGAAGCAGCCGGGCGCGATGCAGGCGTGGCTGCGCGCGGCGCAGTTCCGGCCGCCCTTGTGCCTTCACCGAGATTGAACTGCGCCAGCAATTCGGTCAGCGCCGCGGCCTGGGTCGCAAGGCTGTGGCTTGCCGCCGTCGTCTGCTCCACCATCGCTGCGTTCTGCTGCGTGCCCTGGTCCATGTGATGAACCGAAGTACTGATCTCGGAAAGACCGGTGGACTGCTCGCGGGCCGAAACCACGATCGAGCCGACATTGGTGTTGATCCGCTGCACTTCGGAAACGATCGTCTCCAGCGCCTTGCCGGTCTCACCAACCAGCGTCACGCCGTCCCGCACCTTTTCGCCGGACTTGGTGATGAGAGACTTGATCTCGCGGGCGGCATTGGCAGAACGCTGGGCAAGCTCGCGGACTTCCTGCGCGACAACGGCAAAGCCCTTGCCCGCTTCACCGGCACGGGCCGCCTCGACACCGGCATTGAGAGCAAGCAGGTTCGTCTGGAAGGCGATGTCATCGATCACACCGATAATGTTGCCGATCTCAGCAGAGGACTGCTCGATCGCTTCCATCGCGGCAACGGCCTGGCGAACGACCTCGCCGGAGCGCTCGGCGCCGACGCGCGTCTGATCGACCAGCTTGCCTGCTTCACCGGCACGCACAGCCGAATCCTTCACCGCCGTCGTCACCTCCTCCAGCGCCGCAGCGGTTTGCTCGACGGAAGCCGCCTGCTGTTCGGTGCGTTTGGAAAGATCGTCGGCCGCAGAACGGATTTCGTTCGCACCTGCATCGATCATTCGCGCATTGTCGCCGACCGAACGCAGTGCGGTCTGCAGCTTGCCGACCGATTCGTTGAAGTTGACACGCAACTGATCCAGCTGACCGGCGAACTGCTGATCGAGACGAACCGTCATGTTACCATCGGAAAGGTTCTTCAGGCCGCCTGCCAGAGCTTCCACGGCAAACGACACTTCGGCCGCCTCACGCGCCTTACGCTCCTCGTTGGCGATCCGCTCCCGCTCGCCCATCGAGCGGTTGGCTTCGGTCTGTTCCTCAAGACGAACCCGCTCCAGCGCATTGTCGCGGAAAACGGCAACAGCAGCTGCCATGTCGCCGATTTCATCCGCGCGACCGGCATAAGGAATGGTGATCTGATTGTTGCCCGCAGCCAGGGACTGCATGGAATCGGTGATTTCCGTAATCGGGCGCGTCACGCGGAAAAGGCTGAGCATGGCTGCGCCGATAGCGATCGCAACGGCAAAGAGAACGCCGATGATCGTCGAGACATAGACGAACTGCGCCATCTCCTTGGTGATCCGGCCGTCCTCGACGCTGCGAACCTTGTTGTCATCGATCAGGCCCTTGAGCACATCGCTGGCCTCGGCACCCTTCGGCACCATCTGGGCAATCATATCCCTGGCTTCGTAAACTCGCGACGAGCTGACCAGCTGGACGAACTGAGCGCCCATGGCGTCATAATCGGCGACGAGCTTCTGCAGGGCTGCGTATTTTTCCTTCGCAGCCGGGATAGTGATGCCCTGCTCGTAATTGTCGAAAGCTTCGGCACGCACTTTGTTGGCCGCCTGAAGCCGCTCGATCATCTGCTTTTTCTCGGCGGCATTCGGCGCGGCAAGCGTCATCAGATAAAGCTGCCGGACATCTGACAATACACGATCCATATTGGCGATCAGGAGAGCGCGCTCCATGCGCCGGCCGATCGTGTCCGCCTGCGTCTCGATCTGCGCGACCGATCGCATGCCCAATGCGCCCTGAACAATAAGGATGAGAACGGTGATACCGAAAAGGGCGGGTAGAAGAAATTTGATTTTTATCGTGTTCATCATCTCAAACCATCAACAATACGCAATGGTGCCATGCACCATACGCATCCCTGACAGTTACAGATAAACAAAGGCTTACCAGCCGATGCTAATTGATGGCATCGAAAAAAGTGCGACAACGAATACCCCTAAAAAGAACTGGGCGTGTATTTGTCCTTACGCATTATGTCGCAGCGGCTTCGCCCGCGAGCCCCATAAAAAGGAAACGGCGGATTACTCCGCCGCCTCGTCTTCCGTCGATTGGTCGCCCAGGAAACCGCCGGACTGACGGTGCCAGAGATCGGCATAGATACCACCGCCGGACGCCAGTTGCTCATGGGTTCCGGTCTCCACGATGCGCCCCTTGTCGAGCACGATCAGGCGGTCCATTTCGGTCAGCGTCGACAGCCGATGCGCGATCGCGATCACCGTTTTGCCTTCCATCAGCGCAAACAGGTTTTCCTGGATCGCAGCCTCCACTTCTGAATCGAGCGCCGATGTCGCCTCGTCGAGCACCAGGATCGGCGCATCCTTGAGGAACACGCGGGCAATTGCGATACGCTGGCGCTGGCCGCCAGAAAGCTTCACGCCCCGCTCCCCCACATGCGCATCGAGACCGGTACGCCCCTGCAGGTCGGACAGCCCTTCGATGAACTCGAAGGCATTTGCCCGCTTTGCAGCCTGGATGATCTCGGCATCGGTCGCATCCGGACGGCCATAGGCGATGTTGTCGCGGATGGAACGATGCAGCAGCGATGTATCCTGCGTCACCACGCCGATCATGCCGCGCAAACTGTCCTGCGTCACCGACGAAATGTCCTGACCATCGATGGTGATCTTGCCGCCTTCCAGATCGTAGAAGCGCAGAAGCAGGTTCATCAGCGTCGTCTTGCCGGCGCCGGAACGCCCAACCAGGCCGACCTTCTGGCCGGCAGCAATGTCGAGCGTCAGCCCGTCGATCACGCCCTTGCTCTTCCCGTAATGAAAGCGGACGTTTTCATAGAGGATGTGACCCTTCTTGGTCGCAAGCGGGCGAGCGCCATTCGCGTCCGTCACATCATGCGGCTTGGTCATCATGTTCATGCCGTCATAGACCGTGCCGATAGCCTCGAACAGCGCGGTTACTTCCCACATGATCCATTGCGACATGCCGTTGATGCGCATCGCAAGGCCGATGGCAACCGCGATCGAACCGACGCTGACGCCGCCCCCCATCCACAGCCAGATCCCGAGACCGGCAACGGCAAACACGGTGAGCGCATTGTTGAGATCGACGAAGATGTTCAAAAGGCTGATCTGGCGCATCTGCCTGTGAACCGTACCAAGGAACTCGTTCATTCCTTCCTTGGCATAGCTCTCCTCGCGGCCGGCATGGGAAAACAGCTTTACCGTGCCGATATTCGTATAGCTGTCGACGATCCGCCCGGTCATCATTGAGCGCGCATCGGCCTGCTCGCTCGAAAGCTTGCGCAGCCTGGGAATAAAGTAGCGCAGGATAAGCACATAGAACACGAACCACAGGATCAGCGGCAGCACCAGCCGCCACTCGACGGCAACCACCAGCGCCAGCATCGAGACAAAAAAGCCGATCGCGTAAACGAAGACGTCGATGATCTTCATCGTCGCTTCGCGCACGGCAAGCGAGGTCTGCATCACCTTGGTCGATACGCGACCGGCAAATTCGTTGGCAAAGAAGGCCATCGAATGCCGCAGCAGGAAGCGGTGCATCTGCCAGCGCGCGATCATCGGATAATTGCCCGCAAGCACCTGGTGCATGGTCACCGTGTGGACGGCCCCGGCGAGCGGCAGGCCGACAAGCACCAGCACAGCCATCCAGATCAGCTTGCCGCCCTCATCGCTCAGGAAGGTCTGGCGATCGGCTGAGGCCAGCCAGTCGACGATATTGCCGAGGAATTGATAAAGCAGCACTTCCGCCACGGCGATGAGCAGTGAGCAGCTGCCAAGCAAAAGCAGCCACGGCCAAGCTGGCTTGGTATAATGCCAGCAGAATGCCAAAAGCCCCTTGGGCGGCAATGTCGGTTGGTCGTCAGGATAAGGATTGAGACGGCGTTCAAACCACGAAAACATCAATAAGCTCCGGCAGACGGACGTCTCTCAGGCGATCCGGCGGCGAAAAGCTGCCCGACTGCGACACTGAGAGAAAAATCAGGCGTGGCCTCAAGCGGCCACGAACGGATCAGAAAAAGCGGATCAGTGAAGAAGAGACTTTGCGTGAACCGCGAAACGCCTCAGGCCAGACGAGTATCCGACTGACGGAGGCGCGAGAGCACGGTCATATCCATGTAGGCCTCCGTAATGGGCGTTAAACAGGCCGCCCTTCTACACGCTCGCGGCAAAATTGAAAAGACCCAATCAGCCGCATCCCCGCATCCGAATGGCTGAAAGGACTTGAGCGGCAAGCATCATCTCCGCTAATCAAAGGGCATGACCGACCTGCGCATCGCCCTTTACCAGCCTGACATTCCCGGTAATACTGGCACGATCCTGCGCCTTGCCGCCTGCCTTGGCCTCGGCGTCGACATCATCGAGCCCGCAGGGTTCGATATTTCCGATCGCAACCTGAAACGCGCCGGGATGGATTATCTGTCGGCGGTCTCACTCACCCGCCACGTCAACTGGGCTCAGTTCGATGAATGGCGCAGGTCGGCCGGACGCAGGCTTGTGCTTGCAACGACGAAATCGCCCGAGCCCTATACACAATTTGCCTATCACCCGAACGACATCCTGCTTTTCGGCCGGGAAAGCGCCGGCGTGCCGGAAAACGTTCACGATACGGTAGAAGGCCGTATCCTGATCCCGATGGTAGAAGGGCAACGCTCCATCAATGTGGCGATGTCCGCTGCGATGATTGCCGGGGAAGCCATGCGCCAGACATCCTGGCAACCATAGGCACTTCGCGAAAACCCAAAAATCTGTCGCGCGCGGTGGCTTGATCACCTACGGAAAAGGTCTATCATTCATTAGCCGGCAACGGAATCGCCCTCTGTTTTCCATGATCATTTCGGGGAGTTTGGAGTGCAATCGACGCTCGTCGTCATCAATATCCTGGGTGCAGTCGCACTGCTTCTTTTCGGCCTCGCACAGGTAAAGGAAGGTGTGACCCGCGCCTTTGGCGCGAGGCTTAGAACCGGGCTCGCCAACAGCACGAAAAGCGGTCTCCGCTCCCTCCTGTCCGGCCTCGTTGCAACGATCGCCTTGCAAAGCTCCACCGCCACCGCGCTGATGACAGCTTCTTTTGCCGAACGCGGTCTGGTCAATCCGCGCATGGCGCAGATCGTACTGCTCGGCGCCAATATCGGCACGGCCGTCACCGCCTGGCTGGTCGCGGCAGGAACCGAGGTCTTCGCGCCTCTGCTGCTGCTCGTCGGTGTGATTTTGTTGCGCAACGGCTCCGCCGCTCGAAAAGGCTTCGGTACGGCGCTGATCGGTATCGGCCTGATGCTTCTGTCGCTCCAGGTTCTTGGGCTGGCGACTGAACCGATGCGGCAATCGCCAGCACTTGCAGCATTTCTGAACCTGCTCGATTCCAGCTGGCTGGTTGCACTCCTCTTCTCCGCCGCTCTCGCCTTCGTCTCCTCATCAAGCCTCGCGATCGTCATTCTGGTCCTGTCGCTGGCATCGAGCGGCATCGCCTCGCCGGGACTGGTCGTTGTCCTCATTCTCGGGGCAAATCTCGGCGGCGCGATCCCTCCCGTCGTCGCTACGCTGACCAGCCCGCCCGAAGCACGCCGCATCACGCGCGGTAACCTGCTTGTCCGCGCCATCGGCTGCACTCTTGCTCTCCCGCTTGCCGGCATAGCCGCTGATCTTCTGCAGACATTGCCGATCTCGCCCGAAAAACTCCCGGTCGACGCGCATCTCGCCTTCAACCTTCTTCTGGCAATCATCGCCTGGCCCTTCGGCGGCCTGATCTCGGATCTCATGACCCGCCTGATCCCTGAGGAGCCAGAGAAGGAAACAGGCCCGCAATTCCTCGATCCGGACGAACTGGATGATCCCATCCGCGCACTCGCCAATGCGACGCGTGAAGTTCTGGGTGTCGGCGATCAGATCGAACGCATGCTGATCCGCACCGAAAATGCCTTCAAGCACAACGATCTTGCGCCCTTGAAGGAGATCGCCCTCCTCGAAGGCCGTGTCGACAGGCTGCAGCAGGACGTGAAACTCTATCTGTCGAAACTGGGACAAAAGGGACTGGGCGACGACAATGCCCGACGTTCGATCGCCATCATCGACTACGCCATCAACCTCGAACATATGGGCGATATCATCGAAAAGGGTCTCTGCGACCAACTGGGCAAGAAGATCGAAAAGGGCCTGAAATTCTCCGATGACGGCTATAAGGAATTGGCCGATCTCTTTGATCTCACGATCGACAATCTGCGCACTGCCCAGACGGTCTTCGTCACCGGCGACGTCAACCTTGCAAGGCGACTGATGGAGATAAAGGTCGATGTCCGGCGGCTGGAAAAACGCTCAGCGGAAAGCCATCTCGAACGTCTGAGATCAGGCAGGCTTGAAAGCCTGCAGACGAGCTCGATACATCTCGACATGCTTCGCGATCTCAAACGCATCAACGCCCACATCGTCTCGGTTGCTCATCCCATTCTGGATGAAAGCGGCTCGCTCATCGAAAGCAGACTGAGGCAGGCGGAAAAACGATCCTGAGATCAAAGATTAGCACCGTATGTGGTTAGTCCGCGCTCGGCAGGCGCCGCATGGTGAACTCGATCTGGTCACCCTCCAGCTGCCGCCAGCTTTCCACCTCGGTCCAGTAGGCAGCCTTGGGAAATTCCTCAAACCATTCCCGCGCCTTTTCGCGCGCGTCGACCCGCGACATCTGGTAGGTTTCGCGCACGAACATGCCGGAGCGCTGGCCGGCCATATGCTGCCGGTGGCGGTCGATACGCCGCTTCAAGCCGTCGAGCGGCGGTGGTGTGAATTTCGCCATGAAAGCCTCTCCGCACCTTGCTAATAAACGAAGATAAGCGTGGTTCGCACGTTTTGCGAGTCCGATTTTCAATGGATGGGAAGCCGTGAAATGGCTGGTAGAATAGCCCATTAAAGCCATTGCTGGTATGGCGGGGAAAGAGGAGCCGAATCGACCGCAAAATGACGAGAGGACGCATGATGGAACGACCGAACCTGCCGAAAGGCCTGCCAGAGGATATCGAAGATAAGAAGCAGGCAGCCCGTGCGTGGTTCGAAAACCTGCGCGATACGATTTGCGCCTCGTTCGAAGCGCTTGAGCACGAATTGACAGGCTCTCTTTCTGACCAGCCCCCCGGAGCATTCGTCGGCAAGGATTGGCTGCGCCATGAAGGCGAAGGCGGCGGCGGCCGCATGTCGATGATGGAAGGCCGCGTCTTCGAAAAAGTCGGCGTCCATACCTCCACCGTCCATGGCGAATTTTCACCGGACTTCCGCAACCAGATCCCCGGCGCGGAGGAAGACCCGCGTTTTTGGGCGTCCGGCATTTCGCTGATTGCCCATCCGGTCAACCCCAATGTCCCGACCGTTCACATGAACACTCGTATGGTCGTGACCTCCAGCAACTGGTTCGGTGGGGGCGCCGATCTCACCCCGATGTTGAACGACCGCCGGACGCAGGAAGACCCGGATACCCAGCTCTTCCACCGCGCCATGGAGATCACCTGCAGACGCCATGAGGCCGTCGCTGAATACCCGCGCTACAAGGCATGGTGCGACGAGTATTTCTTCCTGAAACACCGCAACGAGCCACGTGGCATCGGCGGCATCTTTTTCGACTGGCTGCAGTCCTCGGAAGACAAGGGCGGCTGGAATGCCGATTTCGCCTTTGTTCAGGATGTCGGACGCGCCTTCAACCTCGTTTATCCGCGCATCGTGCGAGCCAATTTCAACACTCCCTGGACGGAAGAACAGCGTGACGAACAGCTGGTACGCCGGGGCCGTTATGTGGAATTCAACCTGCTTTACGACCGCGGCACGATCTTCGGATTGAAGACGGGCGGGAATGTGGAATCGATCCTCTCTTCCCTACCCCCGGCGGTACGCTGGCCGTAACCACAGCCAGCGTGATCACGATCGCTCACGAACTTTTTTTCGTACGGCATCGTACATTTGATAAATGTCATACACGAATCGTCTCTCCCGGTGTTAGTTTGTGAAAATACACTGGGAGGAGTATCCGATGACTACATCGAATAGCATGCCTCGATCCGTCGCCCCCGTTGAAGGCGACGCAAACTCCAAAACACCAAGCAAGTCCGAACTCATTGACCGTCTTGCAACGGAGATGCGGGTAAAAAGCGGGGGTGAACTCCCTCTTTCCTTCTGCATTGCGCAGGTGAAGCGCCAGTTGGCCGGCTTCAAGCCGGATGCATCGGCAACCGATGAGAACCCGTCGATGCCCGTCAACCCGCCAGCGGGTTCGGTTTTCCAGTCCTGGGCCATCCGGGATTAGCTCCGGTCCTTGACCAGAGACCTTGCTTCGGAACCTCAACGCATTCTGACGGTTTATTCTCGGTCGCCCGATGCGGGGCGGCCGACATCAACCATAGGGAGGTAAAGGCCATGCGGCTTTTTGAATGCGGTACGCTTGTGCCCGGCTGCCAGTGGCACACGCGCGCGGAAGAAGACGCGGAGATCGTGCGCCGCGCCGTCGCGCATATGCGAAGCGATCACGGTGAACAGATAATCCGCGAAAACATGGTGGAAAACATCAAGGCACGTATCCGCAACGAGGAGATCGCGCCAGCCTGAAACAGGCCGCGCAAGATGGTGCAGCGACTTGGCGACGGCGACTTGCTTGAAGGCTTAGCGGTTAGCTTTGGCCGCTGGCCATATTCGCCAACCGGGCGGCCAGTTCGGGCCGCTCGGGCAAAAAGTTGCGGCTGATCCAGAACTCCTCAAGCTCTTTGAGTATCTCGCCAACCCGTTTTCCAGCCGGAACGCCCGCAGCGATTACATCGCCCCCCGAAAGCGGAAAGACCGGTTTCTGGTATTTTTCTGCCTTGGACAGAAGCTGAGAAAGCCTCGCGCTCTTGCGCATAGCCACCGGATCGCCCTCGGCGACCGCCCTGGTCGAAGCAAGCGCCAGTTTCAGTCGGAATATCATGCCAAGCCGGTCATGCCGGTAGAGAAGCCGTGCGAAACCGACATCCGTTACCTCATCCGGTGGCATGGGCGTTGCCGCCCATTGTTGCAGCTTCAACGCGTCGGCATTCGACAATCTCAGCCGCTTTGCAAGCGCTTCGAGCCGCTCGACATCCGGCGGCACGATCGCCGACAGCCGCAACAGCGGCTCTGGCTTCCAGCCGATCGCCCGTTCAGCAGCAACGAGAGCGTGAATGCCATCAATGCCCCATTTCTCCGTCTCCGGCAGGATTGCCGTCAAAACGCCGGCCTGTCGCATCCAGAGCATGGCCCGTGATGGATCGGGTGCCCCGAGCAGCTTCTTCGTTTCGGTCCAGACGCGCTCGGCCGAAAGGCTCGAAAGCATGTCCTTGTCGCGCGCGCAGGCACGCAAGCCATCCGCATCCGGCCGTCCCGAGCCATAATAGGCAAAGAAACGGAAGAACCGCAGGATGCGTAGATGATCCTCCGCGATCCGCTGGCTGGCGTCACCGATAAAACGCACCGTGCGCGTCTCGATATCCTTCAGCCCCTCGACGAGATCGATCACCTCGCCATTGGCATCCGCATAAAGCGCATTGATCGTCAGATCGCGCCGTTCGGCATCCGCCTTCCAGTCGGTGCCGAACTCGACAACGGCATGGCGTCCGTTGGTCTCGACATCCCGCCTCAGCGTCGTCACCTCGAAGCCACGGCCCTCGACGACCAGCGTCACCGTGCCATGCTCGATACCCGTCGGCACCGCCTTGATACCGGCAGCCTTCGCCCGCTCGACCACCACTTCAGGCCGAAGCGTCGTCGCGATATCGACATCGGCGACAGCAAGCCCCATCAGCGCATTGCGCACGGCGCCGCCTGCGACCCGCGCCTCGCCACCATCGGAATTCAGCAGCGCCATCACACGTTGCAGGGCCGTGTCCTGAAACCAGGTCTCGCCAGCCACAGAAGTCATGCATAAAGCCTTTCATAAAGCGTACGGAGGATACCGGCGGTAATCCCCCAAATATTCCGGTCCTCATAGGGCATCAGATAGAAATGCCGCTCGGTCCCGTTGAACTGGCGGCTGCCCTGCTGATGGTTGGCCGCGTTCATCAAAAACGACAGCGGCACCTCGAACACATCGTCCACCTCGGTCGGGTTGAGCGTCAGCTCGAAACCGCGCCTGACCACGGAAAGCACCGGCGTGATGCGAAAACCCGATGGCGCATAATAGTTGGGCAGCCGCGCCAATGGCTCGACAAAACGGGGATCAAGCCCGATCTCCTCACGCGCCTCGCGCAGCGCTGCCTGTTCTGGCGAAGCATCCTCGGGATCGATGGCACCGCCCGGAAAGGCGATCTGGCCAGAATGTTTGCGCAGGCTTGCCGTCCGCTGCGTCAGGATGATCTTCGCCTCGTTTCCATCATCGACGACCGGTACAAGCACCGCCGCATCGCGCAGCTTGAGATCGCGCGCCGACTGAACGAACTGCGGATTGAGCCGATGATCGCCGTGATCCCCCCAGGCCGCATCGAGCGGCCTGCCGCTTTGATGCAGCGCCCGGCGACGGAATTCTCCGGCTGAAAACGGTGCTGTCTCATCGATGGTCAGGTCACTCATGATGCCAGCCGCTCCAGTTCATCCGCCCGCATGATCGGAAAGACCTCGCCCGCTGAGCGAACCGCAAACATCTCTATCCCGTCGATCGTGATCGTCTCCCCGAGCGCGACCAACTCATACATCATAGCTCTAGAAACCAACGCCTCCAGCCTTCCGCGCACCAGCACATAGGGCTTCAACTGCCGCTCTTCACCAACAATCTCGAACCGCAATGGATGGACAGCATCGACTTCGACGACATCCCCGACATTGGTGCGAAATGTGATCAGCGGGGCGCCATCTCGCTCTCCCGCCTGCATCTCGACCGCCACGAACGGTGCATCGACGACGCGGATTCCGACCTTTTCCACAGGCGTGACGAGATAAGTTCTGCCGTCGTCATCCTTGCGCAAGACGGTCGAAAACAGCCGCACAAGCGGCGCCCGACCAATCGGCGTTCCGATATAGAACCATGTGCCGTCAGTCCGGATTTCCATGTCTAGATCGCCGCAAAAGGGCGGATTCCACTTCTCCACCGGCGGCAATCCGCGACTTTTGCCTCCCGATTGCTCGGCAGCGCGCGAAATCAGGGCCGCAAGGCCGGCGGCGTCGGGCGCCGAATTTATCGTCTCTGCTGCCATCATTCAGTCCCGGTTCGAAATTAATCGTTGACCGTCGCGATCATTCCTCACGAGATAGTCATTCGGAACGAGCTTGTCAGCCTTATTTCGGGTAATAGTTTCTGAGGCTAATGTACTTGCTGCGGTGCAACGACTCGTGCTGAGGGCGGACACCCGACCGGCAGATGAATATCGACCTTGATTATGGAGAACGACATGGGCGTGATGAATCCAACCGAGGCCGTTCTTGACGAGAAGGCAATCGTCGCTGCCGCCGAAAAGGCGCTGTCCGATATCGCCGCCGTCCGCGAGGAAATCGCCAAGGTCATTTTCGGTCAGGAACGGGTGGTGGAAAACACGCTTCTCGCCGTCCTGTCCGGCGGCCATGCCCTGCTCGTCGGCGTGCCGGGCCTCGCCAAGACAAAGCTCGTCACCACGCTCGGCACCGTTCTCGGCCTCGATTCCAACCGCATCCAGTTCACGCCTGACCTGATGCCGTCCGATATTCTCGGCTCCGAAGTCATGGATACGGATGAAACCGGCCGCCGCTCCTTCCGCTTCATCAAGGGCCCGATCTTCGCCCAGTTGCTGATGGCCGACGAAATCAACCGCGCCTCGCCGCGCACCCAGTCGGCGCTCTTGCAGTCCATGCAGGAATATCACATCACGGTCGCCGGCCAGCGTTTCGATCTCCCCGCCCCGTTCCATGTTCTGGCCACCCAGAACCCGCTGGAACAGGAAGGCACCTATCCGCTGCCGGAAGCCCAGCTCGACCGCTTCCTGCTGCAGGTGGATGTCCTCTATCCTGACCTCGATGCCGAACGGCAGATCCTGCTCGGCACGACAGGTCTTGCCGAAGCCAAGCCGCGCGGCGTCATCGATAGTACCCGCCTGCAGGAAATCCAGATGCTGATCCGCCAGATGCCGGTCTCGGACAAGGTGGTCGACGCGATCCTGTCGCTTGTTCGCTCCGCCCGCCCTGGCCACGGCAATGCCGATACCGACCGACATGTCGCATGGGGTCCTGGCCCACGCGCCGGCCAGTCGTTGATGCTGACCGCCCGTGCCCGCGCACTCTATCAGGGTCGCCTCGCTCCCTCGCTCGACGATATCTACGCGCTGGCGGAACCGGTTCTAGAACACCGAATGGCCTTGAATTTCGCCGCCCGTGCCGAAGGCATGTCGGTGCGCGACGTGATCGCCGGATTGGTAAAGCAGGCCCGCGGATAAGATCCCGGCCTTTCGAAAGGACAATGCGTGGCATCAATCGGCCAGATCGTCGAGCAGACACCCAGCAGTGAAGTCCTCTCCCGCGCCCAGGCGCGTGCGGCACTCGTGCCCGACTGCATGGTGGAAGCAAAGCGCATCGCCAATACGGTGATCGCCGGCTGGCATGGCCGGCGCAAGCGCGGCATGGGCGAAAACTTCTGGCAGTTCCGGCCTTACGCCGAAGGCGAGAGCCTGTCGCGCATCGACTGGCGCCGCTCCGCCCGCGACGACCATACCTATGTCCGCGACCGTGAATGGGAAGCTGCCCACACGATCTGGCTCTGGGCCGACATGTCGCCGTCGATGATGTACAAGTCGACCTACGCCATGGTCTCGAAGGAAAGCCGCGCACTCGTTCTGATGCTGGCGCTTGCCGAAATCCTTGCCCGCTCCGGCGAACGCATCGGGTGTCCCGGCATCATGGAGCCGGTCTCGGCCCGCAACGCCGCCGAACGGCTGGCGACCGCCATCATGCATGCGCCACCGACCACAGGCATGCCGGAAACCGCGATGATCAGAGGCCAGAGCGATATCGTCCTGATCGGCGATTTTCTCGATGATGCCGACAGCGTCATGTCACGCATCTCGCCGCTTGGAAAACGCGGCCTGCGCGGCCATGTCATCGAAGTCGCCGACCCCGCCGAAGAGACCTTCCCCTATACCGGCCGCACCGAATTCACCGATCCGGAAACGGGCGAAAAACTCACCTCCGGCCGCGCCGAAAAGATCCGCGATGATTACCAGCGAGCCTATCTCGCCCGCCGCGAAGCGCTGGGCGAAGGTCTCCGCCGTCTCGGCTGGAGCTTCACCTTCCACCGCACCGATCATCTCGCTTCCGAGGCGCTGGTTGCCGTTCACAGCCAACTGTCCGGCATGCCCGCGACATTCCCGGGAGGCCGCACATGAACGCGCTTGCCTTCGCCAATCCGCTGATCCTCTTCGGGCTCCTGTCGCTGCCGGTCATCTGGTGGCTGCTGCGCCTCACCCCGCCGCGCCCGAAAGCGGAGGTCTTTCCACCGCTTCGCATCCTCGCAACAGTCCTGAAGCGCGAGGAAACCCCGGCCCAGAGCCCTTGGTGGCTTACGCTTCTGCGCATGCTGCTTGCAGCCGCCGTCATTCTGGCGATCGCCGATCCGGTCATGAACCCGCGCGCCAGTTCGCTCAATGCCAATGGCCCGCTGGCGCTCGTCATCGACAATGGCTGGTCGAGCTCGGTCGACTGGGAACGCCGCGTCGAAACCGCCACCATGCTGATCGACGAGGCTGAAAGCGCCGACGTTCCGGTCTCGCTGACCTTCACCGCCGATACGAACAACGAGCCCACTGCCGGCACTGCGTCTGGCGCCCGCGACAAGCTTGCCGCTGCCGAGCCGAAGCCGCTTGTTCCCGATCGCCTACGCGCCATCCGCACACTACAGGAAGCGCTCGACGGCAACCCGCTCGGAACCGTGGCGCTGATCTCCGACGGCATCGCCGCTCCAGGAGACAATGACGCGATGACGGCCCTTGCCGCGTTCGCCCCCAATGACGTTCGTCTCTACCAAGGCGAAGGTCGTGGCGCAGTGGCACTCACCGGCGCCACCAACAATTCCGAAACCATGGCCGTCACCGCGACCCGCCTCGATACCGCCGCTCCGCAACAGCTGACGGTCAATGCACTCGACCAGCAAGGCCGCTCACTCGCCGCTGGTACGGTCGATTTTGCAGCCGGCTCAGGCACCGCGACGGCTGAAATCTCCGCACCTTTCGAACTGCGCAACGATTTCGCCCGCCTCAGCATCGAGGGCCTCGCCACCGCGGGCGCCACCCATCTGCTCGACGACGGTTTCAAGCGCCGCCGCATCGCACTGATTTCCGGTGAAAGCGGCAGCGATTTCCAGCCGCTTTTGCAGCCGCTCTATTACATCAACCGGGCGCTTTCGCCCTATGCAGATATCATCCAGACCAATACGGCAGACCTTGCCGTTGCGATCCCGCAGATCCTCGAAAACAACCCGTCTGCCATCATCATGGCCGATGTCGGCCGCCTTCCGGCCGAAACCTATGAGCCGCTGGAACGCTGGATCGCCCGCGGCGGCACGCTGATCCGTTTTGCCGGTCCGCGCCTAGCGGCCGCCCCCGCCGATGATCCGCTTGTGCCGGTAAGGCTGCGCCAGGGCGAACGTGCACTCGGTGGCGCGATGTCCTGGTCGGAGCCGCAGTCGCTGGCGGACTTCCCGACCTTCGGCCCCTTCGCCGGCATGCCGCGCGCAACCGATATTACCGTCACCCGCCAGGTTCTTGCCGAACCGACGCCGGATCTTGCCGAGCGCACCTGGGCAAGCCTTGCCGATGGCACGCCGCTTGTGACCACCCGTGATGTCGATGCCGGTCGCCTCGTTCTCTTCCACACCAGCGCCGAAGCCACCTGGTCGAACCTGCCGCTCTCTGGCAATTTCGTTGAAATGCTGCGCCGTGTCGTCCAGATGGCCCGCGCCGGAGGTGCTACAACCGCATCGGCAGGTTCCGAGAACGCAGCCGCAACGCTTCCCGCCTATCGCCTGCTGACCGCTGACGGCCTTCTCTCGACCGAAACCAGCGGCGTGCGCCCGATCATGATCCGCGCCGGAGAAACAGCCTCTGCGACCTTCGACCATCCTCCGGGCCTTTACGGCATCGAAGACGGTTTTTCCGCAGTCAACCTCTTGCCGCCCGGTGCAGAACTCGCGGCCTTCGATCCCGCCCCGATAGGCCGCGCCGTCACGCGTGAAGGTCTCGCTGGTGGTGAAGCGGTTTCCTTGCGCCCTGCATTGTTCGCGGCCGCCTTCGCAATGCTCATTCTCGACAGCCTGATCGTGCTCTTCATCAACGGCGCCTTTTCCCGCCTGCCGAAGGGATCGCGCCGTCGCTTAGGTGCTGCAACGGCAGCAATCGCCGCAATCGCTTTCGGTCTGCTCGCCTTCCAGCCTCACCCGGTTTCCGCACAGGAAATGCCGGAAGGCAGCGGTGCGAAAGCCGGAGACGAACAGATCCTCGAACATCTCGACACGACCCATCTCGCCTATGTCACGACCGGCGAAGCCGATGTCGATCGCATTTCCGAACAGGGGCTTGCGGGTCTGACCGAGTTCCTTACCTATCGGACGACGCTGGAGCCCGGCGCGCCCGTCGGTCTGGACATCACCAAGGACGAATTGTCCTTCTACCCGATCATCTACTGGCCGATTTCCGCAAATGCGCCGATGCCTTCGCAGGCCGCGATCTCGCGCATTCACGCCTATATGCGCAACGGCGGCACCGTACTCTTCGATACCCGCGACCAGTATTCCTCACTCGGCGGTGGCGGCAGCACGCCGAATGGCGAACGGCTGCAGCAGATTCTCGCCAATATCGACATTCCGCCGCTCGAACCGGTGCCGGAAAACCACGTCCTCGCGCGGTCTTTCTATCTGCTGACGAATTTCCCGGGCCGCTACAATGGCAGCGCCCTTTGGGTCGAGGCGCGTCAGGACGCGCGCAACAGCGCCAACCAGGTCTCCTCCGGCGGTGACGGCGTCTCGCCGATCATGATCACCGGCAACGATCTGGCCGGCGCATGGGCCGTCGACCAGCAGGGAGCACCGGTCCTGCCGACGGTTCCCCCGGACGACATGCAGCGCGAATACGCCTACCGCGCCGGCGTCAACATCATGATGTACATGCTGACCGGCAACTACAAGGCCGACCAGGTCCATGTCCCTGCCCTTCTCGAACGGCTTGGCCAGTAGGAAAGAGCATCGATGACCCTTGAGTTTTCGCCCTTCTTCCCATGGCCCGTTCTGATCGGTCTCGGCATCCTCGCGCTCATCCTCTGCGCGCTGGCTTTCTGGCGCCGCGTCCGGGGTGCCAGCCTGCGCACGCTGGCGCTCGCCTTCCTGCTCCTCGCGCTCGCCAACCCGACACTGCTGCAGGAAGACCGTGAACAGCTCTCGACCATCGTGCCGATCGTCGTAGATCGCTCCCAGAGCCAGCAGACGGATGAGCGCAAACGCCAGACGGACGAGGCGCTGGCCGAACTTCGCGACCGCTTTTCCCGCTACCCGAATATCGAGACCCGCATCGTCGAAGTCGCCGACGACCCGGATAGCGACACGCCCTCGACCCGCCTCTATACCGCTCTTCGTTCCGCCGTGTCCGACGTGCCGCCGGCAAGGCTCGGTGCTGCCGTGTTCGTTACCGATGGCCAGATTCACGATCTGCCCGGCACCAATCAGGAACTCGGCTTCAACGCCCCCGTCCACGGTCTGATCACGGGACAACCGGACGAATTCGATCGGCGCGTGGAAGTTGTCCGCGCCCCGCGCTTCGGTATCGTCAACGAAGAGCAGGAACTGACCCTGCGCGTCGTCGATGACGGCCGCGCCACCAACACACCGACCCAGGTGACCGTGCGCATGAACGGCGACCAGATCGCCACGTTCCGCGCCTCGCCGGGCGTCAACACGCCCTTCCCCTTCACGGTTCCGCGCGCCGGCAACAACGTCATGGAGTTTTCCGTTGACGAGCTTGCGGGCGAAGTGACGACCGCCAACAACCGCGCTGTCCATGTCATCGACGGTATCCGCCAGAACCTGCGCGTCCTGCTTGTCTCCGGCGAACCGCATGCCGGCGAGCGCGCCTGGCGCAACCTGTTGAAATCCGACGCTTCGGTCGATCTCGTCCACTTCACCATCCTGCGTCCGCCGGAAAAACAGGATGGCACGCCGATCAACGAACTGTCGCTGATCGCCTTCCCGACCCGCGAGCTTTTCGTCGAGAAGATTAAGGATTTCGACCTGATCATCTTCGACCGCTACAAGCATCGCGGCGTGCTGCCGATCCTCTATTACGACTACATCTCGCAATATGTGCAGAATGGCGGCGCGCTGCTGATCGCAGCAGGCCCGGAACATGCAAGCGAGGATTCGATCGCACTCACCCCGCTCGAACAGGTCCTTCCCGCCTCCCCGACCGGTGAGATTCATAGCGCTGGTTTCTACCCACATCTCTCCGAAATCGGCCAGAAACACCCCGTCACACGCGGTCTCGATGGCTCGGGCCAGACGCCGCCCGCCTGGGGCCGCTGGTTCCGCACCATCGATGTCGACCAGCCGCGCGGCCAGACGGTGATGGAAGGCGATGGCAACCGTCCGCTTCTCGTCCTGAACCGCCAGGGTCAGGGCCGTGTCGCCATGCTCTTGTCCGATCAGGGCTGGCTCTGGGCACGTGGTTTCGAAGGCGGCGGCCCGCATGTGGCGCTCTATCGCCGCATCGCCCATTGGCTGATGAAGGAACCGGAACTGGAAGAGGAAGCGCTGACCGCCCGCTCCTCCGGCCGCACGCTGGAAGCAACACGCCAGACGATCGGCGACGATCCCGGCCCGGCAACCGTCCGCTTCCCTTCAGGCCGCACCGAGACCATCGCCATGACGCAGGCAGAACCGGGCCAGTACCGCTTCGAACGCCGCATGGATGAAGTCGGCCTCTTCCAGGTGTCGAATGGTGAGTTCTCGACGCTCGTCCATGTCGGCGCAGTCGATGCGCCTGAATTCAAGGCGATGATCTCGACCGAAGAGACGCTGAAACCCTATGCGGAAAAGACCCACGGCCTCGTTACCCGCGTCGCCTCAGGCGAAAACATCACCCTGCCGGACATCCTGCCGGTTCGTGGCGAGATCCGCGTCAGCAATCCCAACCGCATGTCGATCCGCATGACCGACGAGAGCGTCCTGCGCGGCGTCAACAGCCTGCCGCTGTTTGCCGGTTTCGCCGGCCTCTCGGCGCTCCTCTTTGCGGTCGCTGCCATGTGGTGGCGTGAAGGACGGTGATTGTGGCCCATACCGACGTCACGGCCTCGCCTTCCGGCGAAGATCTCGATGCCATCCTGAAAAGCCTGACATCCTATAACGAACAGGATGTCGGCCCGGCCGATCGTATCCCGCTTGCCGTTCTCATCCGCGATGAAGAGGGAAAGACCATCGGCGGCCTTTCGGGCTACACATCCTGGGGCTGGCTGTTCACCCAGTTGCTGTTCATTCCCGAACAGCTGCGCGGCCAGGGCATGGCCGCAACACTTCTCCAGCAGGCGGAAACCGAAGCCCGTCGTCGCGGGTGCCGGGGTGCCTGGATCGACACGTTCAACCCGCAGGCCCTGAAAACCTATCAGCGCCAGGGCTACGAGATCTTTGGAGAACTGCCCGCCTTTGTCGGCGAGCGCACCCGCACCTTCCTTAAAAAGACGCTTTAGTTTATCGATGCGCTCCTCTTTGGGAGGAGTGCATCCGAATGGAACTGAAAGTGACCGAGGGCATCGCGCCGCTGGAGGAAGACGCAATCCTGCAGAAACTGCGCGCCTTCAACATCGCCACCTTCGGCGAAAGTAACCGCCGCGAACTGACAATCCCGCTTTACGATGACAGTGGCGAAATCAGCGGCGGCCTCGTCGGCTATACCGGCCGCGGCTGGCTTTATGTCTCGATGCTCTACATCCCGGAAAACCTGCGCGGTCAGGGACTTGCCACCCGCATGCTGACCATGTCCGAGGACGAGGCCCGCAAGCGTGGCTGTATCGGCGGTTATATCGACACGATGAACCCGGAAGCGCTCAGCCTCTATCGGAAGCTCGGTTACACAGAGATCGGCAAACTCGACGCGCTCTCCGGCGGTCATGTGGTGACATGGCTCGCCAAAATGTTCTGAAATCTAGGCGGTTTCCAACTCCGGCTCCGCCATTTGCGAGGCACGTTTTCTGTCGTCGTCAAGAACACCGGAGGAGGCAAAGACATCGCGGATCTGCTGCCGCAGCCATGCATTGGCAGGATCTCCATCCGCATGGTTTGCCCAGACCATGTTGACCGGCGGAAAACTCAGAGATACCGGCAGCGGACTGACATCCAGACCGAGCAGTGGCGCGTAACGCTCGGCAATCCGGCTGGGCACGGTCGCAATCAGCGGACTGCTCTGCGCCGCGGAAAGAACCGACATATAGCCGGGTGCCGCGGTAACGACATTGAGTTCGACGCCGGCAATCTCAAGCGCATCCTTGATGCAGCCCTGCAGCGTCTCGTTCTGGGAAATCGTTGCATGTTCTGCCGCAAGATAGGCCTCCAGGCCGACAGTCTTGGACAGCGTCAGCAGATAGGGATTGTGGCAGCAGGCAAATTCGGTCTTGTAAAGCGTCTCGAAAGACCGTCGGCTTGTTTGCGTATAGGTACAGCCGACCGCAAGATCGATGCTGCCATCCTCGAGTGACGGATCCATCGCCTCATACGGAAACACCCGCGCCAAAACCCGGATGCCCGGTGCAAGCCGCCGCAGACGGGCCGTAAGGTCGGGTATCAGCAGCAGCTCCACCTCGGGCGACATGGCGATACGAAATGTCCGCTCTTCGGTTGCAGGATCGAACGCATCCCCGCCGCTCAGCGCCAGCTGTGCCTGTTTCAACGCCTGACGCACCGGCACCGCAAGGCTTCGCGCGCGTGATGTCGGCTGCATCACCTGACCGACGCGAATGAACAACTCGTCCTGAAGCAGAACACGCAAGGTCGAAAGCGAATGGCTCATCGCCGGCTGCTGGATCTTCAACCGCTTCGCTGCCTTGGTAACGCTACCCTCGGATATCAAAGCATCAAAGGCGACGAGCAGGTTGAGGTCGAAAGAGCGCAGATTGAAATGATCGATAGTAGTCATGAGCCGCATCGATTTGTTTGCTGATACAACGATACATACGTGCTCTCCAGGTCAGTTCAAGACCACCCTTTCATACCAACCTGGAGTTCTTCCATGCAGACCCGCCGCGCTCTCCTCAAAACCTCAGCCAGCCTGACATTCGCCGCCAGTGCCATCGCCGCCCTTCCCTCGGCTGTTCTGGCCAAAGCACCAATCGTCGGAAGGCAGGCGGCAGGTTACTACCGACTAAAGCTCGGCGACTACGAAGTCACCGCCCTGTCGGACGGCACAGTGGCGCTTCCCATGGCCAGGATCTATGAAGGCATAGAAGAGAAGGATGCCGAGGCCTATCTCGCCGGTTACTTCCAGAAAAACCCGACGGAAACCTCTGTGAATGCCTTTCTCGTCAACACAGGCGAACGCCTTGTCCTGATCGATGCCGGTACCGGCGATCTGATGGGCCCATCGCTTGGCAAGCTTGTCGCCAACATAGAAGCGGCCGGTTACAAGGCGAGCGAAATCGATGATGTCATCCTCACCCATATCCACGCCGACCATTCCGGCGGCCTGTCGAGGAACGGCAAGCGCGTATTCGAAAATGCCGTGCTTCACGTCAACGAGCGCGAGGCAAACTTCTGGCTGAAAGCAGATGCTGCGGCGAAATCCGATCCGGGTCTCGGCCCACAGATCGCACAGGCAGAGGCAGCCGTCGGCCCCTATATCGCGGCGGGAAAATTCGAAACCTTTGCGGATGACGCCGCTCCCATTCCGGGCTTCACATCCGTCCTGCGCAAGGGCCACACGCCGGGTCACAGCGCCATAGCGATTGAAAGCAAGGGCGAGAAGATCGTCTTTTGGGGCGATATCGCCCATGGCGACGTGCTGCAATATGATCGGCCGGAGATCACTGTCGAGTTCGATGTCGACCAGAAACAGGCGGCCGCTACGCGTGCGATTGCCTTTGCCGAAGCGGCTGACCAGAAATATATGGTCGCTGGTGCGCACCACGCTTTCCCAGGCATCGGCCACGTTCGGCGGGGCGAGACCAATTACGACTGGGTACCGCTGCTCTACAGCGCCAATTACTGAATGTAATTCAGGCACCGCCGGACAAGGCGGTGCCTGAAATCGTCATGAGAGCGAGACGTCCCGCGTCTCGACCCGGATCATCAATGCCGCCACGGCCGCCAAGGCAAGAAGAGCGGCAAAAATGCCGATCGTCAGGCCGAACCCGTGGCTGACCACATAGACCATCGCCGAAGGTGCAAGCAGACCGCCCAGACGCGCCATCGCGCCGGCCGCCCCCATGCCAGTGGCGCGCGAGCGTGTCGGGAAGAGTTCCGGCGTATAGGCGTAAAGCGCGCCCCATGTGCCAAGCAGCGCAAAGCTCATGAGGAGCAGCGAGGTTCCGATGACGACAGAACCGGAGCCGAGTACAAAAAGCAGGCACCCGGCAGCAGACAGGATGCAGAAGCCCGTCAGCGTCGGCTTGCGGCCCCATTTTTCGACACCGTAGGCCGCCAGTGCGTAACCGGGAATCTGTGCAAGCGCCACCAGAACCAGAAAACCGTAACCGCGAACGAAGCCGAAGCCCTCGCTTGCGAGCTTCGCCGGCATCCAGGTGAAAATGCCGTAATAGGAGACAGACACCAGAAACCAGATGGCGAGGATGATGACACTGGTTCGGCGCAAGGCGGGCGAGAAAATGCCTTCGCGCGCCAATGCCATCGGCGGGGCAATCTCTTCGTCATCGGCGAGCCCCTTGCCGTTATTGACGGTCAGTATCCGGTCCATCACCTCTCGCGCTTCTGCATTTCGGCCCGTGCGCAAAAGATAGATAGGCGATTCCGGGATGAGAACACGCATCCCTATCCCGATCAGCGCCGGCAGCGCGGTCACGGCAAAAATAAGACGCCAGGCATCGGCCATGCCCGCGACGCTCGCGATCCATGCAGTAAGTGCCACAATCAGCGTGCCGATCGCCCAGAACCCTTCCAGCGCCACCAGCCAGCGCCCGCGATTTTTCGCCGGCAGGAATTCCGACATCATCGCGTAATCGACCGGAAGTGTGCCCCCGACGGCAATGCCTGTCAGGAACCGGAGGATCAGGAGAATGGTGAAGTCGGGTGCGAAAACTGAAAGCAGGCCGAATAACGCATCGCAGGAAACGGTGATGATCAGCACATTACGACGGCCGATCCGGTCCGCCAGGCGGCCGAATCCCATTGCACCGAGAAACATGCCGAGAAAGAAAACGCTGCCGGTCTGCAAGGCTTCGGGAATGGTCAACCCGAAGCTGGCGGCGATCGATGCCGCGGTAAACCCGACAGCCAGTACCTGCATCGCATCGGCCGCCCAGACGAGGCCAAAAACCCCGATCAGTCTACGCTGGTATCGTCCAGCGCCGGCGCGGTCGAGCGCCTCGTCCACCGTAATTGCTCTCATCCCACTGCCTTCTTCATGAGGCACCGGTTCCCCTATTTACCGGCGATGCGAAATGCATAGTTGATTTACGTTATTTACGCCAGCAGATGTCGCCTTTGAGCTGAGAATGCACATCCGCGGCAAGCGGCACGACGAGCACCCGCGCAGGATCGACCGGCCCCGGAAACGCCAGCGCGTCATAGGCCACCTTCTCGAAGCCGAGCGGCATGTAATAGGGCGGATCGCCGATCAGGATCACGCCTTCGGAACCCTTGCGCTTTGCCGCTTCGATCGCGATCCGCACCAACTCCCGGCCGATGCCCATGTTCTTGTGTGTCGGCCGCACGGCAAGCGGCCCGAGCATGTGCCCCTTCACCGTGCCGGCCAGAACCGGGGTCATGCGAACGGAAGCAATCGTCTCGCCGTCATCGGCACAAATGAAGGAAAGCGACCGGTCATGCGGCCCCTGCTCGCGGATCCGCGCGGCGGCGCGCACATGACGGCCTGGCCCGAAAGCTTCCTCATTGATCAGCTCGATCGCCGCATCATGCGATGCGTCTTCCGTCAGATAGACGAGATCGTGCTTTGCCAGAGATTTCCGGGCGACAAGGTGCAGAGAGGCAGATGAAGACATGGGAGAACCGAAGCCGTAAAAATGAGCGGACAGGACATGCGAAGTCGATGACGCCTCGTCTGGCGTCTTGGTCGATCTTCAGCGTCGTCGCAGTGCTCGTGCTTCGGTCATGTAATTGAGGTATCCCACAAAAATGTGAAAAGCCAACTAGCAGGATTTTTTTCACCCGTCCAATGCAAAAACGCACTGTTCGAAAAATTGCGTCTCGCAATCTCAAGCCCTTGCCGTATCTATCCGGGAAACAAGAAGGAGAGCGCCATGGGCAGGCTCGTTGACGGCAAATGGCAGGATGTCTGGTACGATACGAAGGCAACCAAGGGGCGTTTCGAGCGATCGCAATCGCAGTTTCGCAACTGGGTCACGGCGGATGGCGCAGCTGGCCCATCCGGTAAAGGCGGTTTCAAGGCCGAAGCCGGACGTTATCATCTCTACGTCTCATACGCATGCCCCTGGGCGCACCGCACGCTGATCTTCCGCAAGCTCAAGAAGCTCGAAGACCTCATTTCTGTGTCCGTCGTCGACTACCTGATGCTGGAAAACGGCTGGGAGTTCAAAAAACGCGACGGCGCAACCGGCGACGATCTCTTCGGCACCGATTATCTCTATCAGGTCTATCTCAAGGCCGATCCGCATTATTCCGGCCGCGTGACCGTACCAGTTCTGTGGGACAAGCAGCAGAATACCATCGTCTCGAATGAAAGCGCCGAAATCATCCGCATGATGAACAGCGCCTTCGATGGCCTGACAGGCTCGGACCTCGATTTCTATCCCGCCGATTTGCGACAGGAAATCGACGCACTCAACGCGATCGTCTACGACCGGGTCAATAACGGCGTCTACAAGGCGGGATTTGCGACGTCACAGGAAGCCTACGAGGAAGCCGTCACGGCGCTGTTCGAAACGCTCGACACGCTGGATCGGCGCCTCGAAACAAGCCGCTATCTGTTCGGCGACAAGATTACCGAAGCCGACTGGCGCCTGTTCACCACGCTTTTGCGCTTCGATCCCGTCTATGTCGGCCACTTCAAGTGCAACATTCGCCGCATTGCCGATTATCCGAACCTTTCCGGATATTTGCGGGATCTTTATCAGCATCCCGGCATCGCCGAGACTTGCAACCTCGCCCATATCAAAGGCCACTACTACGGCAGCCATAAGACCATCAATCCGACCGGCATCGTTCCTATCGGACCAGCACTGGATCTCGAGGCAGCTCATGGTCGCGAGAGACTTGGGGGCTGAAACGCTCCGTAGTCTTCACCAACATCACCGACCGGTCGCCTGGCCGCGACAAAGATATTCGCCTTGAGAGACCGTCGACATGGGCCGGGCCGCAAAACTGGATTGAATTTTACTAATTTAGAGATTTATTGACAATGTAAATGGCCGGTTCATAGTCCCCGATCGCAATTATGCACTTGGAGGCCCCAATGACCAATCGCACCATCATTCTTGCATCCTTTGCTCTGCTCGCCTCTGCAGCTTTCGTGACCCCGGCGTCCGCACTCACAATGAAGGAATGCAGCGTCAAGTATCAGGCCGCCAAGGCTGACGGTTCCGCCAAGGACGTCAAATGGAACGACTACCGCGCCAAGTTCTGCGGCGCAGACGCTGCCGCCGAAGACGCAGCCGACGACAAGGAAGTTGCCGCGACGACAGAGAAGGAGCCGGCAAAGGCAACAACCAAGGCCCCGAAGAGCGTCGTTTTCCCGAATGCGATCGACAAGAAATATTCGAGCGAGACGCCTGCCAAGGCCCGGCTCAAGACCTGCGTCGACACCTATCACAAGAACAAAGACGACGGCACGCTCGGCGACCTCAAGTGGATCCAGAAAGGTGGTGGTTACTGGAGCCTGTGCAATACGGCTCTGAAAAGCTGACGCCGATCGCAAGCCCACAACATCATCCCCCACCGTCTCGGACAACCGCTCCGAGGCGGCGGATAATCAGGCCCGTCACCAGAAATCCCCGCGCTCGGCCTCTCCGCTCAACTCTCGCAGCCGCCTGAGCGTCGCATCCGTCACGTCCTCCGGCAGCGCGTCCAGCGCAAAGAACCCGCTTTCGGCAATCTCCCGGTCAGGCGGGCGCGGTGCCATCTGCTCGACGGTGACCCTGTAAAACAGCACATGGTCGCGCTTGCTGGCTCTGCGGTTGTAATAGACATTCACGAGATCGGGCTTTTCGGTCATTACCAGATTGCCCTCTTCGCGCAATTCCTTGACCAAAGCCTCAAGCGCCGTTTCGCGATGTTCCATCCCGCCGCCCGGCAGATACCAGCCCGGAACATAGGTATGACGCACCAGAAAGATCTCGCCCTGCGCGTTGAAGCAGGCTGCGCGAACACCCATCGTCATCCCGCGGGAAACAAGGAAAAAACGATGCAGCAGCCAGACCACGATACGCGTCCGCCATGTCCCGATCTCAGCTATGCCGGTAGCGCCCATCTGCTCTCCGCTCCGCTCGCGTAAATTTCATAACGAATTTCCGTTTCGTGCGTTATGTCTGGGCCATGTTCAAATTCGCCCATATTTCCGACATCCATCTGGGACCGCTGCCGAAACTGTCGGTTCGGGAACTCATGTCCAAGCGTATCACCGGCTTCATCAACTGGCATCGAAACCGGCGCAAGCATCTGTTCGTCAATACACTCGATCTTTTGCTGAGCGATCTCAAGACCCGCCATCCCGATCAGCTCTTCATTACCGGTGATCTGGTCAATCTTGCGACCAAGATCGAGACCCGACTGGCAAGGGAATGGCTGGACACAATCGGAGATCCTGAAGACACGACCGTCGTCCCCGGAAACCACGACGCTTACGTACCCGGTGCCCATGATAAATCGGTCGCGGCCTGGTACCCGTTCATCAAAAGCGATGATGACCCGGGCGAATGGCCGAAAGACGACCATATATTCCCAACCTATCGCCAGCGCGGGCCGCTGGCTATCATCGGCTGCTCGACATCCAACGCCACGCCTCCCTTCTCCGCCTCCGGCTTTTTCAGCCCCAGACAGGCCCGCGAGACAGTCAATCTTTTGAAAAAGGCCGGCGAGGAAGGCCTGTTCCGCATCGTCTTGATCCATCACCCACCGATCCAGGGAGCTGCATCCTCGCATAAACGGATGATCGGCATCCGACGCTTTGCCGCGGCCATTTCAACCGGCGGCGCCGAACTCATCCTGCATGGTCATACACATCTCAACACCGTCTACTGGCTGAGGACCCATGATCGGCCGGTGCCTGTCGTCGGCATCGCCTCGGCCTCGCAAGGTCCCGGCGGACACAAGCCGCGCGCCGCCTACAACCTCTTCAACCTGTCCGGAAAGGCAGGAGCATGGAACCTCAGTTGCGAGCGTTATGGACTGACCGAAAGCGGCGACAGCATCCATCTCGACGAGACCAAGATCTTTTACGGTGAGGCACCGTTACAGTTCTCGGTGGAGGAAGCGGCAAGAGTTCTGCAAGGTTAGGAGATGCTTGTTGCAGAATCGTCACAATCGATTCATAGTTAGTACCTTCAAGCATTCATTCGAATGAGAGCAAAAAGGCCATATTCCTCTGATGAATCCGCCAGCAGTTTCAACCGATATCCGTCGTGACCTTGTGGCTTTGCTGCCGCGGCTGCGGCGGTTCGCCCAGACGCTGACCGGAGATGCGAATGCAGCGGACACCCTCGTGCGCGAAGTCTCTGCCCGCGTCATTCTCAAAAGCCATCACTGGAAAGGCGAATGCCGGTTGGAAAGCTGGGTGTTCAATCAGATCAGGATCGGCTGGAGCGACGAGCTTCGCAAACGCAACCGCCAGGAGCCGCTCTCAAAGCAGAATGCCGAAGCAACTGGCCTTAGCGGCTGTGAATCCAAGGCGTTCCTCGGCATGCCTGAGGGGCTGGCAAGTACGCTTCTTCTCGTTGATGTCGAAGGTTTCGATTATTCTGAGGCAGCATCGATCCTCGGCGTCACGCCGGAACTGGTCTCATCACGCCTTTGTGCCGCACGATTGGCACTTTCCTCCCAACCGCCTGGTTTTGCGGAAAAGAGAGCGTGACTATGGCAAATAAGGAGCCATCGGCGATGGAACGTCGTCTTTCCGCGTTTGTCGATAGCCAGGTGTCTGATACGGAGCGTCAGGATGTCGAATCCCTGCTCGTCAACGATCCGCATGCCCGCGCACTGCACGACGATTTGAAACGCGGCAGCCAGACCGGCCGACTTCTTCTCGAAGAAATGCTCAAGGAGCCGGTGCCGCTCGATCTCGTCCGCAGCATCAAGAACGCCCCCCTGCCCCGCAAGGCGGTACGGCTTCCGGGATCCTCCCGCCGCAACCGGGCCTTTCGTCCTTCGGGCTTGCAGGCTCTGTCGGCCTGCGCCCTGACGCTCTTGGTTGGCGGCAGCCTGGGCTACATGATCGGCGCTCGACCGGATGGCTCTCACGCACCGCAGGCATTGGCAAGCCCGGCATTCCAGCAACGCGACTGGCTGGACGATATCGTTTCCCATTTCCGCCTCTACAGCCGCCAGCAGAACCGGCTGGTGGAAATCGGCGCGGACAAGCCGGCCGATATCCTCGAATGGCTGACCACCGGCACCGGCGTCGGCTTCCGCATTCCGGACCTCACCGATAGCGGGCTTGCCTTCGTCGGCGCACGTCTGGTCACGGCTGAAAACACCCCGACCGGCGTACTTTTTTATCGCCGCACCACCGGCGACAATGAAGGCGACATTCTGGCTTTGACCTTCTCAAGAGCGCGGCCAGAAACGACCAAGCCGATTGAGGACATCCGCCTCGACACCAGCCTCGTATCCTGGAGCACCCCGCTTGCCACCTATGTGATCGTCGCCCCGTCTTCGGCCGCCGATCTCGACGAGA
This sequence comes from Agrobacterium sp. Ap1, assembly GCF_017313375.1. Lineage (NCBI taxonomy): Bacteria > Pseudomonadati > Pseudomonadota > Alphaproteobacteria > Hyphomicrobiales > Rhizobiaceae > Agrobacterium > Agrobacterium sp. Ap1. The sequence goes on along the minus strand of NZ_JAFLMY010000008.1, from coordinate 139,732 downwards.
TCGCCGCAAAGGCTGCCGGCCTCATCTGACGACCTTTCAAGTTCAACAAAAAAGCCGCTGCGGTTTCCCGCAGCGGCTTTTTGATTTAATGCGGAACGAGAGGCGCCTACCGCGCCCTCTCCTCCAACACCCGGTTTGCCGCGGACACGATCGCATCGAGCGAGGCCGTGACGATATTCGTGTTGACGCCGGCACCGAACAGCTTGCCACCCGGATGCTGCATCTCGACATAGGCGATAGCCGAAGCGTTCGAGCCGTGCTGCAGCGAGTGTTCGGAATAATCATTCACCGACAGGTCGATGCCGAGATAGATCGACAGCGCATTGATGAACCCGTCGATCGGCCCGGTTCCCTTGCCTTCGATGCGCTTGGTCTCGCCATTGTCGATAATCTCCGCCGCAACGACCCGCACGCCCTTGTGGTGAGGCTCGGACGGATATGTGTGGTGATCGACGAACTTCAGACGCGCACCGGACTGCTCCACATAACGCTCCATAAAGCGCTCGTGGATGCGCTTCGAAGACAGTTCCTTGCCCTCTTCATCGGTGATCCGCTGGATGTCCTCGCGGAATTCCACCTGCAGGTTGCGCGGCAGGTTCAGGCCGTAATCCTGGCTCAGGATATAGGCGATCCCCCCCTTGCCCGATTGCGAGTTGATGCGGATGATCGCCTCATAGGAACGACCGACATCCTGCGGGTCGATCGGCAGGTAGGGCACTTCCCATACCGGATGGTTGGCCACCTTGATCGCCTTCATCCCCTTGTTGATCGCATCCTGGTGCGAGCCGGAAAACGCGGTATAGACCAGCTCGCCGACGTAAGGATGGCGTTCAGGAATGACCATCTCGTTGGAATATTCGTAGACCTCCTTGATCCGCTCGATATCGGAGCAATCCAGTTCCGGATCGATGCCCTGCGTGAACATGTTCAGCGCCAGCGTCACGACGTCGACATTGCCGGTGCGCTCGCCATTGCCGAACAGCGTGCCCTCGACGCGGTCCGCACCCGCCATCAATGCCAACTCGGTCGCGGCAATGCCGGTACCGCGGTCGTTATGCGGATGAACCGAGATGATGACGTTTTCGCGGTTGTCGATATTGCGGCACATCCATTCGATCTGGTCAGCATAGATGTTCGGTGTCGCCATTTCCACGGTCGACGGCAGGTTGAGGATCAGCTTGTTGTCGGCCGTCGGCTTCACCACCTCGATCACCGCGTTGCAGATCTCCAGAGCCACATCCAGCTCGGTACCGGTAAAGCTTTCCGGGGAATATTCAAAACGGTAACCGCCGCCGGCCTTCGCCGCCATGTCGGTGATCATCTTTGCGGCATCGACGGCAATCTGCTTGATACCGTGCACATCCTTGCCGAATACCACGCGGCGCTGCAGCTCGGACGTCGAGTTGTAGAAATGGATGATCGGCTTGTGCGCGCCTTCCAGCGATTCGAAGGTGCGGGTGATCAGCTCCGGACGGCACTGCACCAGCACCTGCAGCGATACATCTTCCGGCACGCCACCCTCTTCCACGCACCAGCGGGCGAAATCGAAATCGGTCTGCGATGCGGACGGGAAGCCGATCTCGATTTCCTTGAACCCCATGTCCAGAAGCAGCTTGAACATCCGCGCCTTACGGTCATGGCCCATCGGGTTGACCAGCGACTGGTTGCCATCGCGCAGGTCGACCGAACACCAGATCGGCGCCTTCTCGATCGCCTTCGACGGCCAAGTGCGGTCCGGAATGTTGATCGTCGGATAGGCGCGATACTTCACGCCCGCGGACTGCATGCCTTTTGCCGATGCGGAAATCTTGTTGTCCATGTCTTCGTCCTTCACTCGCATCCGCAGGAGCATTTTGGCTCGATGCCGTTCTCGACCATCCGACTGCGGGTTTTGGACCTCTTGTGGTCCGGTTTCATTATCTGGGATTTGATGCGAGGAGCACTTACGCCGGCTGGCTTTTCGGCCGCCGGGCGCTCCTCAACGGACCCGGCAACCGAGTGTAAGGTCGAGGCTAAGAAGCGAGAGAGGCGCGAAAACCGTCGCCCCGGCAGCGGTGCTGCGGGCGGCAAAACGGTCAAACATGATCGCGCCTGTCATGGTCATGGGGAGATGTATAGCGATACATCAGCCATCCGGCAAGAACGGCTTTCGCGCTTCCGGTACGCCTCCGGTCAGGCGGATTTCTTCATCACCTTAGAAAGGCCGATCATCACGGCACCGGCCACAAGCCCCCAGAAAGCCCCGGAAATCCCGGCAAATGTGGCGCCCGAAGCAGTGACGAGGAAGGTGATCGCAGCGGCTTCGCGGGTCTCGGGCTCGCGCCATGCAGCAAAGGCTGCATTCGAAAATGCGCCGATCAATCCGAGGCCCGCGACCGCCTGCAACAGAATCGGTGGTGCCATCGAGACGAAGGCGATAATCCCCCCGGCGATCAGCCCGAGCACCGTATAGGTCGCTCCGCCGATAACGGCTGCCCAATAGCGCCGCTTGGGGTCGGGATGCGCGTCCTCGCTGGCGCACATCGCCGCCGTGATCGCCGCAAGGTTCACCGGCACGCTACCGAAGAAAGCGATGATGGTCGAGAATATGCCGGTCGAGGCGAACAGCGGTCCCGGCAGCGGCTCATAGTGATGTGCCTTCAGGATCGCGATGCCCGGAATATTCTGCGATGCCATGGTGACGATGAACAGCGGCAACCCCACCGAGATAAATCCGTGCCAGGTGAAGAGAGGCGGCACCCAGATCAGGTTCGGATGGATCGCAGCGCCGATCTGGCCGAACACGTCATCGGGCAGATCGACGCCGAAGACCAGCACAAGCGCGAAGGCACCGAGCGCCGCCGGCACCGCCCAGAGCCGCCAGCGCGAGACCACGACCATCCAGGTCAGCACGATCGGCAGCCCGAGCGCGGCATTGAAGGCGACGGCCTTTACCGGCGCAAGGCAGAGGCTGAGAAGAATGCCGGCCAGCATCGCATTGGCAATCGGCGCCGGGATCTTGCGGATCATCTGCCCGAGCGGCCGGAACAGGCCGGAAAGAGTGATCATCACGCCGCAAAGCACGAAGGCCCCGACCGCCGCAGGAAACCCGCCCTCGATCGCGCCGGTCGCCGCCAGAAGCGCACCGCCGGGTGTTGTCCAGGCCATCATGATCGGCATCCGGTGGCGAAGCGAAAAGAACACCGTGAGCACGCTTTGCGCAATGCAGACGGCCAGCAGCGCCGACGCAATCTCTTCAGGCGATGCGCCCATCGCCTGAAGGCCCTGCATGATGACGGCAAAGGAGCTGACGAAACCGACAAAGGCTGTCAGCAGCCCCATCGTCAGTGCCGAGGGAGAAAAGTCCTTGAGCATGGGTATCCGAAAAGCCTGGCAAGGGGTGGAAATCTGATCCCTGCAGATCAAAATCCTCAGCCCCTTGCAAGCCTCGTCACGTCAAAACCGTTCGCCGAAGACAAACACGGTCAGAGAAGCCACTCGCTGGTTTGTGCAGCGGATGCGGCATTCGTTGCCTCTAGGTCATCGAGCGAATAGGCGCGGATATAGTCGATGTTCATTTCCGACCCGTCGGGCAGCCCATCCGAAGGTGTGCCCGCCATGCCGCCGATCGCCAGGTTGACGATCATGTACATCGGATCGTGCATGTCGTCGGGAGTATCCGTCTGCGCCACCGCTACATCGTCGAAATACCAGGTGATGTGATCCTCGTCCCACAACAGACCGTAGGTGTGAAACCCTTCCGTATCGGCCACCGCAACGTTGTTGATGACTGAAGTCTGCTTACCGGTTTCGTTCGAATGAGCCGAAAGGATCAAGGTATTCGGGTCCTGTCCGCGCATTTCGATCACGTCCAGTTCCGGCGGCCATGAGCCGTCCTCGGGCAACAGCCAGAAGGCGGGCCATGCCCCCTGCTCGTCCGGCATGTCGGCGCGGATTTCGAAATAGCCGTAGGTCTGCGCGAAGGACGCATGGGTCGTCAGCATGCCGGACGTGTAGTCGTAACCTTCGACTTCGCCGGAAAGCGCATCGGGTGTCTGTTCTGCCCGGATCGTCAGCACGCCGTCTGTCACCGAGAACGGATTTGCTGACGCTGTCGGTCCGTATAGAGGATTGACGTACCATTGCTGCTCGCCATTGGTATGCAGCGAAGCCCCCTTTTCAGGCGCCCACCAGTATTTCGCTTCCCACACACCGTCCTGACCATCGTACAGGGAAAGCGAATTGAAGTCGTCGTTGAAGGTGAGCGTCAGGTTCGATCGATCGAGGTTGAGTTCGAACTGGTCGGCGCTGAGATCGTCAGCTGTCGTATTGGCCAAGACGACGCTTTCGCCATTGCCCAGATTGAGCCAGAGATTCGTCCCCTGCTGGGAGGATTGACTGATCAGCTGATCGAATGACGTGACGCCGTAACCATCGAGCCGGATCGTATCATCGCCGCTGAAGTCGGTAATGAGATCGGTCCCGTTGCCCTTGGAAATAATAAACGTATCGGCGCCACCGCCACCGATCAGCACATCGTTTCCCGCCCCGCCATCGATCGTCTGGCGGGTCGATCCGCCTCGGATGATATTGTCGGCGGAATTACCGAAAGCATAACGGTTGTCGCCGGTTACCCGCAGATTCTCGAAATTCTCCGGAAGAGTGTAACTCATCCAGGTATCAATCGTGTCCACACCTTCGCCAGGCTTTTCCTCAGCCCGATTGATGCTGGAATAGAGGTAGTAGATGTCGTCACCTGTTCCACCCGTCATCGTGACGTTGACGGAACTGTCGCCCCACATGGAGTCATTGCCTGCAGTCCCGTACTGGATCGGTCCGGAGCCCGTTGCGGAAAACCAGGCAGTCGAGCCTGCGCTGTAATAAAGTGCGACACCGAGCGCATTCGAAATGGAGTTCGTCATTGAAACTGCTCCTGTTTGAGTGGCTATCCTCCAAGTTCCTCCCACCCACAGCCTAACAGCCTCACCCGCTCAGATTTTCAATAACGCGTCATTTTCCCGGACAAACGGGCTACACAGTTAAGCCCGGCCTAACAGGCAGCCTTTTCTTATCGAATTGAAACACCTGTGCGCAATTGGAACAGCTGGCCGGCGCCGTGCGCCGCAATCGGCACACGGCGCCGTAAACGCCTGCATCCTCGTTTGCAGACGCCGGCCCGCCGGTCATCAACGCTTCGCGATGATGACCTCGAGATAGTCACTGGGTACTACCATCGTCCCATCCTCAGCCCGATTGAAGCTTTCGATGAGGTCAAGCAGGTCTCTTTCCAGAACGGCCTGCTTCTCTGTTGGCAAGGCACTGAAAGCCTTGTGTACCGGCCCGTACCAGGTGCGGAACACCTCGACCCAATGGCCTGGAGAACGGTAGCGGAAGACGAAAGTCTCCCGGCTTGCGGAAACGCCTGCTGCAGACCCGAACAGTTCGTTCAATCGATCGGTTGTCCCCCAGAGCGAGGGTGGGCGCAGGCCTGCCGGAGGCGGCACGTGCCGGCCGATCGTCTTGAACACCTGCCCGATGAAACTGTCCGGCGTCCAGTTCGCAAGACCAATACGCCCTCCCCTGCGGCATACCCTCAGCAATTCAGAAGCCGCTTTTTCCTGGTCCGGCGTGAACATCACTCCGAACGTGGAAAGCACGACATCGAAGTGATTATCGGCAAAGGGTAGCGCCTCGGCATCGGCCGTCTGAAAATTGACGCTGAGCCCTTCCGCCTCGGCGCGCCGCCTGCCCTGTTCCAGAAGCGTCGGCACGTAATCGGTCGAGCTGACGATGCACCAACGCCGTGCCGCTGCGAGCGTCGCATTGCCGTTTCCGGCAGCGACATCCAGCACCGTTTCGCCGGCCCTCAGATCAAGCGCCTCGCAAAGCCTCTCGCCGACGATCTGCAGGGTCGTGCCGACGACCGCGTAATTGCCCGAAGCCCAGGCGCCTTGCTGGCGCGCCTTGACCGCGTTGAAATCCGCTCCCGCTGGCGCGGCGGGATGCGCAAGGTCCAGATTTGCTGTCTGCATTGTCTTTCCTCCCATGTCGAAGAGCCCAATGACGCGGGCAATAATTGGAGGATGCTTCAGTCTATGCCGGTTGCTCCAGTGTAGAAAATGAACCGGACCCGATACAGAAAATGCACCGGATCAGCAGGTGGCAAAAGAACTGCGCACCATCCAGTCATCAATCCGCGAGGCGATGTCTGCGTCGCCGATCAATGAAATTCGCCCCTGTTCAATCTCCGCCTTCAGGCCCGAAAGCCCCATCCACGCCGCCGTCATCGCCTTCAGTTCGGCGGTGACATAAAGATCGACATCGTAACCCGGATCGATCAGGCAAAGGTCGATCGGCTGCCCCGGCTTGTTGACCAGCCAATAGTGACGTTCCTCCCGAGGCAGCTCGGGGTAATTGAACTCGATAACGCTGCGCCTGCGCTTGGGCAGCGCTTCGGCATCGATCTTGCGGCGCATATTCCACATCAAAAGCCGCGCATCGAGATTTTCGAGCGTCACATCGGCGTCGACATTCCGGTGTGCCCAGCGACCAAGCTCCCGAACGATAGGGCCAAGTTCGTCTGCAATCCTGGTGGTGATATAGGTGATCTCGCCGGTCCGCTCGTTTGCCGAGCGGGTCACCAGCCCGCTTACCTCCATTTGCTTAAGTCGCTTGGACATCAGCGTCGGCGACATACCGGGCACGCCGCGGCGGATTTCGTTGAAATGCGTTGAGCCGGACCACATTTCGGAAAGCAGCAGCAATGTCCAGCGCGGCTCGATAAGTTCGCAGGCTTTGGCGATCGGGCAAAACTGATTGTATCCGTCGTCCTTCATCGCCAAACCTCCCGGCAGGAAAGTATGCGCCTCTGGGTTTGCACGGTCCAGTCCATAAACTGTAGCGCGCAGCGAAAAACAAAACACGGAATGGATGCAGACAATCACTGAAGCGATATTCAGTCTACAGTAAAGTGACCATATTTCACGCCAAATGACGGTTAGAAAAGCATAATATTAAAGTTTCTCTGCAACTCTTTGCCATCATGAGACCGGAATATTCGATGGCTACTTTTTCTCATTCGGACAAATCGATGCGGCCGATCCAGAAGGCTTTTGGCCTGAGCTATTTTATTCCCGCAATCGTTGTCATTGCTGCAGTCGCCATCGGATTTGTTCAATCGGACAACGAAGAGCATGAGCGCTTTCTGGCAGAACAAAGACTTGTTGCCTCCGAGCGCCTTGCGCAGGTTTCCGCTCGCCTGGAAACACAAATTCACGGCAACGTAAACCTCATTCAGGGACTTGTTGCAGCAATCGCCGCCAATCCGAATATGACCCAAGCGCAATTCAGCGCCCTGTCCGAACGTATCTTCAGTGTCCCGTCGCAATTGCGAAACGTCGTAGCGGCTCCAAACCTCGTGGTGCAGAACGTTTATCCATTCGATGAAAACAAGCAATTGATCGGGCAGGACTATAACGCCAACCCGAAACAGTCCGGCTCTGTTTTCGAAGCCATAAAACGGCGCAAGACCACAATTGCAGGTCCGGTGAAGCTCATGCAGGGCGGGCACGGCCTGCTGGCACGCTATCCGGTATTTTCTATTGGAAACGGTCATTTCTGGGGTGTTGTCTCGGCCGTGATCGACGCCGAGCGCTTGTATCGGGACAGCAATATAAACTCCGATCAACAGACGCTCAACATAGCTATCGCGCGCCGACCGCAACCCTCCGTCAAGGATGTCTTTGTGGGCGATCCCGCAGTCTTCGTCGACGACGCGGTGCGTACGCGCATCGAACTCGGATACGACACCTGGTACCTTGCCGCGGTCCCCAAAGGGGGATGGCTTCAGGAACCACCGGCAATTTTCGTATCCCGGATCTACGCCGCCATGGTTGCCATCGGCATCATTGCGCCGCTGATATGGGCTGGTTTGCTGATGAGGCAGCGGCACCGTAATCTCATCATACTGCAGCAGCGTGAGGAGGAACTGGAGGAAGTCTCACATCGCCTCGGCCTTGCCCTCGACTCCTCCGGCATTGGCGTGTGGGAATACCATCCCGAATCCGGAAAGCTTATCTGGGATCGCCGGATGCGCGAAATGTACTATGGCTCACCGGATCGGGACGCATTTTTCTATGAAGACTGGAAAAAAACGATCCACCCGGACGACATTCAAGCCGCACAGGAAGAACTGCTCCAGACGGTGGCTGAAGGCGTTCCTTACATCACTCAATTCCGCATCGTGTCTCCGACCGGAGAGATAAGATACATCCGTGCAAATGGCAGGGTCTATAGCACGGCAGGCCGTGAAATGCGGATCGTGGGTGCGAATTGGGATGTGACCAAGGATATGCTGCTGCAAGCAGAATTGCGCGAGGCGCGTTCTCGGGCAGAAGAACAGAATACACAGCTCAGGGCGACGCGCCGGACGCTGGAACATCAATCCCTCCATGATGCTCTGACCGGCCTCCCCAACCGGCGCTTTCTGGACCAGTTCATGGAAGCGGGTAGCGGCAAGGCGGAAAAGAGCCATCGATTGGCCTTCATCCACGTGGACCTCGACCGTTTCAAGGAAGTCAACGACACGTTCGGCCACGCCGCTGGCGACGAGGTTTTGAGGCAGACAACGGCACGTCTCCTCGACCTTGTCACACCGGATGAATTCGCCTCACGCGTAGGCGGTGACGAATTCGTCATCGCCACCAGCGGCCCTTGCGTCGAACGTCGATCGCGCGAACTTGCGCAGGCAATCGTCAGGTCGCTTGCCCGGCCGATAGAAATCGGCGGCCACAAGTGCCGTATCGGCTGCAGCGCTGGAATATCCTGCCAGACGGCATCGATGGAGGAGCCTCGCGAACTTCTCGTCAATGCGGACATTGCCCTCTACGAAGCTAAAAAACGCGGGCGCAACCGCTTCGAGATCTTTTCCGACGAACTGCGTATGGCTGCGGTGCTTCGCAAAACGATGTCGGACGAGTTCCTGACGGCACTGGAGCACGATCAGATCATCCCTTATTTCCAACCCCAGTTTGATGCACGGACGTTGCAGATCGTCGGCGTCGAGGCACTCGCGCGATGGCAACACCCGCAACGCGGCACTCTTGCACCTGATCGCTTTCTCGATATTGCCGAAAGCCTGAATCGCGCAGCCGATCTTGATGCCGTGATTCTTGAAAAGGCGCTTTTCCAGTCCGTTCGCTGGAAGGCGCTCGGTCTGGATGTGCCGCATCTTTCGGTCAACATATCGGCGCAGAGAATAAAGGACGGCCGCATGTTCGACCGGCTGGCAGACCTGCAGTTTTCTCCGGGCAGCCTGTCTTTCGAGCTTCTGGAATCCATCTCATTCGATGACCACGATGAAGACCTGCGTACGGCAATCACTCGGCTTAAGTCGCTCGGTATCGACATCGAAATCGACGACTTTGGCACCGGTCACGCCTCGATCGTGAGCCTGATCGAGCTGGGGCCGAAGCGATTGAAGATAGACCGCAAATTGATCTCGCCGATCGAGGATTCTGCATCCCAGCGCAGACTTGTCGCCTCGATCATCGAAATCGGGCGGTCGCAGGATATCGAGATCGTTGCCGAGGGTGTGGAGACCGGCAAACATATTGAAATTCTGCGCGGCCTCGGATGCCACGTCTTGCAGGGTTACGCTTTTTCCAAGCCCCTTGCCGCTGCCGAGTTCATAACCTTCGTTGAAAACTGGGAGACGCGGCAATGTGCCGACGGGTAACCGTGCAGGCAAGCCATTTAGGCGCCCTCCGGCTCCAATCTTGCAAGATGAAAGATTTGCAAACCTTGAACACAAAAGCCCCGCCAGCGGCAAGCTGGCGGGGCTTTTGTGTTTCAATGATCCGAAGCGCTATCTCAGATTTCGCTCTGAGATGTGACGATCTTCGAGACCAGACCGTAGGAGACGGCTTCCTCGGCAGAGAGCCAGTAATCGCGGTCGATGTCCTTGGCGATCTTCTCTTCGGTCTGGCCGGTGGCCTTGGCAAAGATCTTGATCAGGCGCTCGTTCATCTTGACGATTTCGCGTGCCTGGATCTCGATATCGGATGCCATGCCGCGCGTGCCGCCGGACGGTTGATGGATGAGGAAGCGCGTGTTCGGCAGCGAGATACGGCGTTCCTTCGCCGCGGCTGCATAGATCAGCGCGCCTGCGGAAGCCACCCAGCCGGTTCCGATAACCCAGACCTTCGGCTTGATGAACTTGATCATGTCATGGATGGAATCGCCCGATTCGACGTGGCCGCCGGGGGAGTTCACATAGATGCGAATATCTTCGTCGCTGGCTGCGGAGAGCGCAACGAGCTGCGTATTGACCTTCTGCGCCAGTTCCTGGGTAATCGGACCGTAGATGAAGATCGAGCGCGACTTGAAAAGATTCGCCTCTGTTTCCTTGCCGAGCGGCAATTCCTTGGTCTTGTCGTCGTTGTCGTCTTCGTCGTTCAGCACAGTCAGTGTCTCCTGCATGGGATTCATAACATCGGACATAATGTGTTCGCGGCCACAAAACAATGGAGAGTGGCAGCAAGCCACGACTAAGGCCGCCTATAAGGTGAATGACGTAGAAACCTTCGGCGACCAGTTGGCAATTGTGATGGACATCGGAAAGCTCTGCGCCCTATCTTCGATCATATTTTAAAGTCAGACAGAATCTGAGGGGACCATAATGTTTAGACGCCTTTCGCTCTCCGCCGCCATTTTTGCCACAGCGACAGCACCCGCCTTTGCCCATCTCAATCCGGAAGAGCATGGCTCCTTCATGGCCGGCTTCTCGCACCCGCTTTTCGGCATGGACCACATCCTCGTTATGGTCGCGGTCGGACTTTGGGCTGCCCAGATTTCTCAAGGTGGCAACAGGAAGGCGCTCTGGATCGTTCCCTCGGCATTCGTCGGCACGATGGCGATCGGCTTTGCCCTCGCATTGTCGGGCATTGAACTTCCCTTCGTAGAACCCGCGATCCTGGCCTCCGTCATCGCCCTCGGCCTGTTTGTCGCCATCGCCGTTCGCCTGCCGACAGCCGTTTGTGCTGCAATCGTCGCCGTCTTCGCTCTTTTCCACGGCCATGCCCATGGCGGTGAACTCGGTTCTGCAGGCGCATTCCAGTTCGGCGCCGGCTTTGTCATCGCAACTGCGTTTTTGCACCTCGCCGGCATTGCCGCAGGCCTCGGCATCTCGCGTTTCAGCCCTTATGTCGCCCGCATTCTCGGCGGCATCACCGCGCTTCTCGGCCTGTCGCTTGCATTTGGGGGCTGAAGCAATTCCGGCAAAGGTTGAACCCTGTCCTGCCTTCGCAATCGCACCAAACAGAGAGTTGCGCATTACCGAGATTTAATCTTGCGGCGATTTGAAATGCCGCAATCGCCGCTTACCTCCTTGGACAGCCCAAATGCCCAAGGAGGCAAGAATGTCACCGGAAGAACGTCAGCTTCTCAATTCCCTGTTCGAACGCGTCCGTACCGCCTCGGCAACACCGCGGGATCGGGATGCGGAAGACTTGATCGATCAGGAAACCCGCAAACAGCCCTACGCGACCTATTATCTGGCCCAAGCGGTTGTCGTTCAGGAAAAGGGGTTGGAAGCGGCATCCAACCGTATCCGGGAGCTGGAAGACCGCGTCCATGAGCTGGAAGCCGCGCAGGGCGAAAATCGCCAGGCGGAACAGGGCGGTGGCTTCCTCAGCTCGATCTTCGGATCGCAGCAATCGCGCGCCCAGGCGCCGGTCCAGCAATCGTCCGCTCCAACCTCCGGTCCGTGGGGCGCCCGTCCGACCTACGAAGGCCCTCGCGGTTACGACGATGGTTACCGCGCTCCTCCAGTTTATGGCTCACAGGCATCCGCCCCTCAACCATCCGGGCCATGGAACAGCAGCACCTCTCGCGGACCGTCAGCCGGCAGCAGCTTTCTCACCGGCGCACTCGGCACCGCAGCCGGGGTCGCCGGCGGCATGCTGCTTGCCAATTCGTTGTCAGGCATTTTCAGCAACCACATGGCGGGCGCAGGTCTCGGCAACCCGCTCGCCGGCGCCAGCTCCTTCGGTGCCTCCGAGCAGCCGGCAGTCGAGGAAACCGTCGTCAACAACTATTATGGCGACGACGCGATACGCGAGGCATCGGACAAGTCGGACGATGGCAACAACGACAATGACAACGACGCTTGGCAGCAGGCCGGCTATTCGAATGACGATGCCGATCAGGACAATGGCGACTTCGACAGTAACGACGATAGCTTCGACGTCTGATCGATAAAGCCACCAACGAGAAAGCGCCGGGCAGTGATGCTCCGGCGCTTTCTTATTCCGCCAATGCGGCAGCCTATCCCAGCCCCTCGCTTTGGCTCGGTGCGTTCGTCACTGCAATCGATTCACTGGATCGATTGCTCCGGCTGCGCCGGACCGTTCTTCACCCACGTCCGCGATAGGTCGGTACGCCCTGATCCGGCAGCCACACGCCTTCCGGCACGGCGCCCGTCTGCCAGAACACGTCGATCGGAATGCCACCGCGCGGATACCAGTAAGCGCCGATCCTCAGCCATTTCGGCTGAAGCAATTCGACCAGCCGCTTGGCGATATAGACCGAGCAATCCTCGTGGAAGGCGCCGTGATTGCGGAACGAGGTCAGAAACAGCTTCAGCGACTTGGATTCGACCAGATAGGCATCGGGAATGTAGTCGATGACGATATGGGCGAAATCCGGCTGGCCGGTCATCGGGCAGAGCGAAGTGAATTCCGGCGCGGTGAAGCGCGTCACGTAATCCATGCCCTGGTTGCTGTTCGGCACACGCTCCAGCACGGCCTCTTCCGGGCTCTTCGGTGCGTCTACCTGTTTTCCGAGCTGCGACAGCCCGCTGACATCCGTCATCGTCATTCGCCCATTCCTTCCAGGCTTGTATGTCCTTCGACTTCGACCTTCTGTCCATGGGCGCGCTCGCCTTCGGGCTCCACATGAATGGCCAGTGTGGCGCCGGGAATAGCCTCTTTGATCGCATCTTCCAAGCGGTCGCAGATATCATGTGCCTCGCCGACCGTCATCGAAGCCGGTACGACCAGATGAAAATCGATGAAGGCGGCCGCTCCTGCCCGCCGGGATCTGAGGTCATGAACCCCGAGCGCACCAGCCGAATGCGCCGTGATCGCATCGCGCACCGCCGCTTCTTCATCCGGCTCCAGCGCCTTGTCCATCAACCCGCCAAGTGAATGCGAGATCACCTTGTATCCCTGCCAGAGAATGTTGATCGCAACGAGAATGGCGAGCAGCGGATCGAGGATCGCATAACCGGTAAAAACCGCGAGGATCAGACCGATAAAGACACCCGCCGACGTCACCACGTCCGACATGATGTGATGACCATCAGCCGCCAGTGCTGGAGAACGATGTGCCGTCCCGACCCGGATTAGGATCGTCGCCCAGATGGCGTTGATGACGCCCGCGACGGCGTTGATCGCAAGTCCCAGCCATGGTGCCTGCATGGCTTCCGGCGAGAAGAGTGCACCCCAGGCCTCCTGAATGATCAGGATAGCAGCGACGATGATCAACACACCCTCGACAACCGCCGAGATATATTCCGCCTTATGATGGCCGAACTGGTGGTCGTGATCGGCCGGCCGCTGCGCGTATCGGATGACGAAATACGCAATGAATGCGGCCGTGACATTGACCAGCGATTCCATGCCGTCGGAAAGCAGCGCCACGGAACCCGTCACCCACCAAGCCAGCATCTTGAGCCCCATCACCCCGATCGAGATGGGAATACCCCAGAATGCGAGCCGCTCGATGATGGCTCGATCTTTGTTAAGCGCCGTGTTCACCGGTTTGTCCTTCATTCGCTGCGCCATTATCCAGACGCCTTTTTGCTGGTGAGAATGACTTGCAGAAGCCATGCCCTGAAACGACGAAACCGCCACGGCGAGCGGTCTCGCAGCAGCGGTTTCGGATGAGTGAGCATATGCCGCAGAGCGTCGGTTTTGTCAAAGCGCTTTCAGGATCAAATCTCCTTGCAAGAAAGCATAACAGTTTATATAACTAGTTATACAAAATCATGGAGAGGTATGCATGCCTCACGACATCGTCAAAGACTTCGGTTACCTTACCTTGGGAACGAGGCTTCGCCGCCTCGGGGAAATGGTGCAGGCCAATACCCAGCTGATCATGCAGCAGCATGGCATCGATTTGCCTGCAGCACATTATCCCTTTCTTGCAGCGATCGACCGCAACGGGCCGCTGACGGTCGGGGAACTTGCCGATGTCATTGGCATATCGCAGCCGGGCGCCACGCGCACGATCGGCCAGTTGGCGGAGGCAGGATTGCTCGACCTGTCCGTCAGCGATGGAGACCAGCGCCGCAAGCAGGTCTCGCTGACCAAGGCAGGACAGGATCTCGTCGACTATTCCACCCGCGAGGTCTGGCCGGGCGTCGAAGCCGCCGTCAGAAACCTTTGCACCGATCTCGACGGCTCCTTCCTGGAGCAACTCGCATCCATCGAAGACGGCCTCAAGCACCGCCCGCTGATCGAGCGCATGAATAAAGACAAGGAAACGAAATGACCCATCTCCTCGATCGCCCAGCCTGGAACGCACTGGCCACCGTCCATTCGGCCTTCGCCGAAGGCACCCCGCTCGCCAAACGTTACGCCCCCTCAATCGTGCCCTTCGCCGCGATGCAGGACGATACGTCGGAAAGCATCGCCACAATCACGGCCCTGCCGTTGGCCGGCGAAAGCATGGCTCTCGTAGAAGCGGGCCTGATCCCCGCCCTCCCCGGTTTTGAGACCATCATCGATGCCACGCTGGTGCAGATGCTGGCCGACAAGCCGTTCGAGCGTATCGAAGACCCTCGCATCGTAAAACTGGGCGAACATGATGCAGCCGATATGCTGGCGCTCGCAACCCTGACCAAGCCCGGCCCGTTCACCCTGAGAGCGCAGTCGCTCGGCACCTTCTGGGGTATCCGCATCGATGGCCGGCTCGTCGCCATGGGCGGCCAGCGCATGCGTCAGCCGGGTTTTGCCGAATTGAGCGGCCTCTGCGTCCACCCGGACTGCCAGGGCAAGGGTCTCGGCAAACTGATGCTGCGCTTCGTCGCCGGCGAGATTTCTGCCGGCGGAGAAACCGTTTATCTCCATGCCTACAAGCACAACGAAGGCGCTGTCGGCCTCTACCGCTCGCTCGGCTTTGCCATCCGCAGCGACATGAATTTTCGGGTCGTAAAACGCAAGGATTAACCGCCAGTCAGCTCCATGATAAAAGAGGCACGAGCAAAGGAGGCAGACATGTCGATCTTTCAGACGGCGATCGTGTCTCGCCCGGACGATGAGCGGATAGCAAAAACACCATTCGGCGCGAAGATCGTCATTCATGCCACGGCAGCCGAAACCAACGGCGCCTTCGGCATGTGGGAAACCTTTACGCCGCCCGGCCAAGGTCCTGCTCCGCATATGCACACGCGCGAAACCGAGATTTTCCGCGTAATCCGTGGCCACTACCTCTTTCAGTGCGGCGAGGAAGAGTTCGATGCGCCACCCGGCACGGTGGTGGCCCTGCCACCGCACGTCCGGCACAGCTGGAAAAACATAAGCGACGAGCCGGGCCAGATGTTTGCCATAGTGACGCCGGGCGGCTGCGAGCAGCTGTTCATCGACATTGAAACGTCCTGTGCCGATACGCCGGAAAAGATCGCGGTAATCGAGGCGCGCCTCGGCATCGTCAACGAGACCACGCGCGCCATGGGCCTGTCACCTGGCTGAGCCAAGTCCGGCCCAACAACGAAACATCATCAGGCCGCCGAGTTACTGTCACTCGAAGAGCAACGCCATTTTGACGCTGTCGATATAATGCCCGTCGATCCTGACCGCATGGCGGGCAATTCCCTCGTGCTCGAAGCCCACCCGCTCGTAAAGAGCGATGGCACGAAAATTGTCCGCGTGTGCGTTGAGCTCCACCCGATGCAGGCCAGCCGCCCTTGCGGCATCGAGCACGGCGGTAATCAGCCGCCTGCCGAGCCCATGGTCGCGATAACCGGGAATGATGCCCATGCCGAGCGTGCCGCAATGCGCCTCGGCATCCCGGCTCCCACGCCTTATATCGCACCATCCTACGACCTTGCCGTCCGCTACGGCCACCATGTGCGGATGACCGCCGGCGATATTGCCCCTAACGAAGGCCAGCATTGCCTCGATCGGCGGCGCCTCGAGAAAGATCAGGTATTTCCGTTCACGCGCCACGATGTCGAGGGCATCGCGAAACCCCTCGATATGATCTTCCCGTATCGGCTCGATGACGATTGTGGAGTTTTCAGTGCTGGTCATTATCTTCCGCTGTCTTTGTAGCAGCCCTCATCCGCCTGCCGGCACCTTCTCCCCGTAAGGACGGGGAGAAGGACGCGAGCCGCACTCTCCTCGCCTCAATCGAGGCACGTCCCCTCTCCCCGTTTACGGGGAGAGGGTTAGGGTGAGGGGCAATTTTTACTGCACAGGCCGACGAAACTTACGCCGCCTTCGTCTCACGCTTGCGGGCCAGATGCGCCACGACATTCTCGATCATCCGCATCCCGGCATCTCCGCCGAGCGTCATGATCGATTCCGGGTGGAATTGCACGGCAGCGATCGGTTCCTTGGCATGCTCTATGCCCATGATCGTGCCATCCTCGCTTTCCGCGGTGATGATGAAATCGCGGTCGAGCGTCGCCGGATCGGCAAAGATCGAATGATAACGGCCGACCGTCACTTCCTTCGAAAGGCCGGAGAAGACGATCCCCGGCTCCAGCACCCGGATACGCGACGGCTTGCCATGCATCGGAATGGCGAGGTGCCGAAGCTGCCCGCCATAAGCCTCGGCAAGAGCCTGCAGGCCGAGGCACACGCCAAAAATCGGCAGGTTCTTCGCCCGCGCCGCCTTGATGGTCGCCTTGCAGTCGAAATCCTTCGGATTGCCCGGTCCGGGCGACAGCACGACGAGATCGGGATCGATCCGGTCGAACACCTCGTCCGGCACTGGCGTGCGCACGGTGGAAACCGTCGCCCCCGTCTGGCGGAAATAGTTGGCGAGCGTATGAACAAAACTGTCCTCGTGGTCGACGAGCAGGATCTTCACCCCCTCGCCCACACGGGCAACATCGCGGGAAACCTTGCCGGAATTGCCGGCGCGCGCATCACGAATGGCTGAAATCATGGCCGATGCCTTCAGTTCGGTTTCTGCCTCTTCCTCTTCCGGATTGCTGTCGTTGAGCAGCGTCGCCCCGGCGCGCACTTCGGCAATGCCGTCCTTGACGCGGATCGTGCGCAACGTCAGGCCCGTATTCATATCGCCGTTGAAGCCGACCATGCCGATCGCGCCACCATACCATGCGCGCGGGCTGCGCTCGTGGCTTTCGATGAAGCGCATCGCCCACAGTTTCGGCGCACCGGTCACGGTGACGGCCCATGCGTGGGAGAGGAACCCGTCGAACGCATCCATGTCCGGCCGAAGGCGGCCCTCGATATGGTCGACGGTATGGATGAGCCGCGAATACATCTCGATCTGCCGGCGACCGATCACCTTTACCGAACCCGGCTCGCAGACGCGGCTCTTGTCGTTTCTGTCGACGTCGGAGCACATCGTCAGCTCCGACTCGTCCTTCTTCGAATTCAACAGCTTGAGGATCTGCTCGCTATCGGAAATCGCATCCTCGCCGCGCTTGATCGTGCCCGAGATCGGGCAGGTCTCGATACGGCGGCCCGAAACGCGGACGAACATTTCCGGCGATGCGCCGATCAGATATTCCTGGTTGCCGAGATTGATGAAGAAGGAATAGGGCGATGGGTTGATAGCCTTCAGCCGGTTGGAAATCTCGGAAGGCTTGCTGTCGCAACGTTCCATGAATTTCTGGCCGGGAACCACTTCGAACAGATCGCCGCGACGGAAACTCTCCTTCGCCTCGGTGACGAGCTTGGCATATTCGCCCGGCTTGTGATCGCCCTTCGGCGGCGTCACCGTCGTGCGCACGAACGGATCGGGCGCGATGTCCTGGCCCTTGCCCTCGGTCGTCACGCCACCCTTGGCGAAATCGTAGCGGTCGATCCAGGCCTTGGCTGCATGGTGGTCGACGACGAGGATTTCGTCGGGAAGAAACAGTACCATGTCGCGCTGGTCTTCCGGCCGCTGCATGGCAAGCTTGATCGCGTCGAACTGGAAGGCAAGGTCGTAACCGAAAGCGCCGAACAGGCCGATCGCAGAATCGGCTTCGGAATAGAAGAGGTCAACGATCGCGCGCAAAACGGTAAACACCGTCGGCATCTTCGAGCGCTCTTCCTCGGTAAACACGCGGGACGGCTGGTTGACCGTCAAGTCGAGGCGGCAGGTTGTCCGCTCGCCAAGCGTCAAATCCTCGACACCGGCGAGCCTGTCGGCAACGAAGCCGAGCAGGACTTCGCCACGCTCGTTATAGGCCTCGATCCACACCTTGCGGCCATTGCAGGTGATCCCGAGCGGCGGGTCTACGATCGCCGTGTCCCAGCGCGTGTAACGGCCCGGATATTCATAGTTCGACGAGAATACAGCACCGCGGCGCTCATCCAGCCTGTCGACATAAGACGAGATTGCCGTTGCATATTCCGCCGGACGGCGAGCCCGGCTGACGGTTATGCCGCCTCGCGTCTCGTAGGTCTCGGAACCGTCCTCGCGAATGATCGTCACCATTGTAATGCCCTTGCCTCTTCGATCTGGTTCGCCCGGTTCCCGCAAAGCGGCCAATAAAAAAGCCGCCTCGGTTCTCGGGCGGCTTGGTCTGGTCTTGTCGATGGACATGACTGGTCAAGGCCGCGTTAGCGTGCCCACCACCAGTTACCGTTGTTGTTCATCGAAATCGTCATGGGCGGAATTGTTAGCGTGGCAGGACATACCGCGCAAGCACAAAAATATTGTCCTGTGATGCGACCAAAACAGGTCGATCCGCGTTGCCCCTCTCGCCCGGCATCCGTTGCGCCGAAGCACAGTGCAGAACCGGTCCGGAGGACAGACAGGGAATGAAGCGGTCAACCTTACTCATCGCGCTTGCCGCACCTCTCATGCTTGGTGCAGCCTTGCCGCCCGAACGGCCGGCCCTGCCGGGCAGGAGCGCCGAAATCGTCGAGGTCAACGTCATCGACCGCTTCCTCAAGGATACCGGCATTCGCAAACAGTCTTCGACCAGAGAGAAGGCGAGAACCCGTAGCCGCAACACGTCGCGCAATGCCATCCCCAAACCGCCACCGCTCGCATCCGTTCCCTTACCCATTCAAAAACCGGCCGAAACCGCACAGAAGGCGACGCCCGAGACGCCTTTGCCTGCGGACAAACCGGGCGAGGCCGAAAACCGGAAGTCCGAAGAACAGGCAGCGCCACCCGAGACGAATAGTGCTGAAAACAAACCGGCGCAGTCCGACCTCGCCAAGCCCGACGAGAGAGCCGCTTCTTCACCCGCAAAGTCGGAGACCGAAGACCAAACCAAGCCCCCAGTCGTCGAACAACCCTCGACCGCCACCGAACCGACGCGCGAGGCCGAGGTTCCCACACCGCTTCCCAAGCCCGAAACCGACACCGCGGCCGCCAGATCGGACGGCGCCGAACCCGGATCACCGGAGAAGCCAGCAGAGAAACAACCCGCTCAGGCTGAAACAGAACCTGACGGCAAGCAGGATGAGGCAGGCGAACCGGAAAAGGCCGAGACGCCGCCTCCCCCGCCTCTCGTAAAAGAGGATCCACAGGAGCTGCAGGCCTGCCTGGCCGACCTGAAGGCGATCGGTGCAAAATTCGAAACAAACGATCCTATCGACGACGGCAATGGCTGCGGCATCGAGCATCCGATCGATGTGGCGGAAGTCTTGCCCGGCGTCGATCTCGGCGGCGCGACCATGCGCTGCAAGACGGCGCTTACCATGGCCCACTGGCTGAAAGACACGGTCCAGCCCGCCATGACCATCGCCATGCCGGGCCGCAAGATCGTCGGCCTCGTACCCGGCTCTACCTACCAGTGCCGTTTAAGAAACAGTGCATCGACCGGAAAAATTTCCGAACACGCTCGCGGCAATGCCTATGATGTTGCAGCCTTCAAGCTCGACAATGGCGAAAAGATCGAGATGAAACCGAGAACGGAAGATTCGACGCTGGAAGGCGCATTCCAGCGCACCGCCACTGCCGGAGCATGCCTGCACTTCACCACCGTCCTGTCACCAGGTAGCGACGCATCGCACGAAGACCATCTTCACTTGGACATCCTCGAGCGAAACGGTGGTTATCGCTATTGCCGGTAAAGGGGCTTACTGCTGCGTAACAGTGAAGGACGATCCATTGCCGGCATCGCCGCTCGAAGTGCCTCTCGTCGGAGCAGGCCTCAGATCGAGCACCGGTGAACATATGCGGACGATCCGCGAATATCCGGATTGCGTGACCTTCAACAGACCGCATTCCTCATTGGCATAAGCCGTGCGAACATAATGCCGCTGGCTTTTTGCCGCCGGTGGATAATAGCCCCGAACGAGATCGGCCGCACCGGCCGGCAATACAGCGGCAGCGCCAAACACCATGACTGCGGCGATGGACAGAGAATATTTCCCAAATACGATCGACATGAAACTCTCCGCACGAAATGAACGAGGATCGGTTTTGCCCATCCTGCGCATCATCAATTCCGAATTCAAGCTCAGGTTCCCGCGATGCTTTCCCACAGCTTGATATATTCGTTTCAAACGGCAATCGACCTGAACAATATTATCAGAATAGCCCCTCGATCTGCCCCTCGTCATTGAGAAAGATCCGTTCGGCGGATGGCGACCGCGGCAGACCGGGCATGGTCATGATTTCGCCGGTGATCGCCACGATAAAACCCGCACCGGCGGAAAGCCTGACTTCGCGAACATGCACGACATGCCCCTCCGGCGCGCCGCGCAGGGTTGGATCGGTAGAGAAGGAATATTGAGTCTTGGCGATGCAGACCGGCAGATTGCCATAACCCTGCTCCTCCCACGCCTTCAGTTGATCCCGCACCGCCTTGTCGGCAGTCACCTCGCCTGCATGATAGATTTTCGAAGCAACCGTCTGGATCTTGTCGAACAGCGGCGTCTCGTCCGGATAAAGCGGCTGGAATTTTGCCTGTCCACCATCGGCAAGCTCGACCACCTTGTAGGCCAACTCCTCGATACCCGCCGACCCTTCTGCCCAATGGCGGCAAACGATCGCATCGGCGCCCAGCCTGTCGACATAATCCTTGATCGCGGCGATCTCGGCATCCGTATCCGAAATGAAGTGATTGATGGCGACGACCACCGGTACGCCGAACTTGCGCACATTGGCGACATGGCGGCCGAGATTGGCGCACCCGCGCACCAGCGCCTCGATATTCTCGGCAGAAAGATCTTCCTTCCTCACCCCGCCATTCATCTTCAGCGCCCGGATGGTCGCGACGATGACGGCCGCATCGGGCTTCAGGCCCGCCTGACGGCACTTGATGTCGAAGAATTTTTCCGCCCCGAGATCCGCCCCGAACCCTGCTTCGGTGACCACATAATCGCCGAGCTTCAGCGCCGCCTTGGTGGCGATCACGGAGTTGCAGCCATGAGCGATATTGGCGAACGGACCGCCATGCACGAGTGCTGGATTGTTTTCCAGCGTCTGCACCATGTTCGGCTGCATCGCGTCTTTCAGGAGCACCGCCATCGCCTTGTCGGCCTTCAGGTCACGCGCGTAGACCGGTGAGCGGTCGAAGCGATAACCGATGACGATCTGGCCGAGCCGGCGCTCGAGATCGCTGAGGTTTTCGGCAAGACACAAGATAGCCATGACTTCGGAGGCAACCGTGATGTCGAAGCCGCCTTCGCGCGGATACCCGTTTTTCGCACCGCCGAGCGACATGACGATTTCGCGCAGCGCCCGATCGTTCATGTCCATCACTCGCCGCCAGGTGATGCGACGGATATCGATATTGAGCTCGTTGCCCCAATAGACGTGATTGTCGATCATCGCCGAAAGCAGATTATGCGCAGACGTGATCGCATGGAAATCGCCGGTGAAATGGAGATTGATATCCTCCATAGGCACGACCTGCGCATAACCGCCGCCGGCCGCCCCGCCCTTGACGCCGAAACAGGGGCCGAGCGACGGCTCGCGCACGCAGATGACCGCCTTTTTTCCGATCCGGTTCAGTCCGTCGCCAAGACCAACTGTCGTCGTCGTTTTCCCTTCGCCTGCCGGCGTCGGGTTGATTGCGGTAACGAGGATCAACTTGCCGTCTCTTTTGCCCTCAAGTAAAGCAATGAAATCGGCGCTGATCTTCGCCTTGTCGTGGCCATATGGAATGAGATCGTCGGACGAAATCCCGAGCTTTTCGCCGATGACAATGATCGGCTGCTTTTTCGCCGCTCGGGCAATTTCGATATCCGACTTCACATCTGCCATCCGGCTTCCCTCTTGGCGACTGATAGGAACGTTTTGTGTGGCATGCTTTACCGAAGCCCGCCCGCACTGTGAATAGCAGGCTTTCGGCGTCCACCGCCGATCCAAAAGAAAAAGGGCGATACGATCACTCGCACCGCCCTCGACTGGAGGCATTTAAAGGAACTGTGTTCAGAACCGCTGGGTCAGAGAGATTTTGAACGAACGGCCCGGCTCGGTGAAGTAGTCTTCCGCTCCAGCCGTGACGTTGGCATCCTTGGTGTTAAGCGCATCCCAGTATTTGCGGTCAAAGACGTTATAGATACCGGCGCGGATGCTCAGGCCCTTGACCTGCTCCGGCTCCCACCATGCTGTAAGGTCGACCAGACCGTAACCCGGAGCCTTGAAACTTGCCGTGGACTTGTCTGAGACGCCCTTTACCCCGGTCCACAAGGCATCCACGCCCCAGGTCTCGGTTGCATAGCCAATGCCGACGATGGCCTTGAGCGGCGCAACCGAGTTGAGATACCGGTCCGTTTCCATGTTGACACCACGCGTAAAGGCCAGGCCAGCGCGAGTGTTGAAACCATTTACGAAGCTCTTGTGGACGCTGAATTCTGCTCCGTAGATCTTCGCGCGGGCAATATTCTGGTAACCGGTGACGCCGAACGGGAAGTCAGCGGGATTATATCCGGCAGCAGTGATTTCGTCGCTCGAGTAGGATCGGCTATCGATAAAGTTTCGGTAGCGATTGTAGAACAGGTTAACCGAACCACCGAAATCGTCGTCGCCAAGGCGTGCACCGACTTCGAACCCGTTGCTGGTTTCAGGTTCGAGATCCGGATTGCCGATCGACAGATAGCTGCCGACACCGCCATAGGTCAGGTACATTTCGTTGGAAGTCGGGGAACGGAAGCCCATCGCCCATTGACCAAACAGGGTAACGTCCTTGTTGAGTTGATACTCCGCGAGGATCTTGGGCGAGAACGCGCTGTCGCTCGAACCGTTGGGAAGCACCGGCGTTGCAGGATTGCTCAGATAAGCGGGCGTGTCTTTCGGAGAGTGGTCGTACCAGTCGAAACGGATACCAGGCGTCAACGAGAACCCGCTATCGCCGAACACCATCCGGTCTTGTGCGTAAACACTTACCTTCGAGCTATCGACGTCAGGCATATCCGACTGGTTAGTGTGCAGCATGCTGCAGGCGAACGGCGTCGGGATGATCGTGTCGCAAGAGTCAACGCCAGAGGAATACTGCTCCGCCTTGGAGAAGAACAGACTCGTCCCAAGCGTAACTGTATGATTGACCGATCCTGCTTCAAAGCCGCTGTCCAGGAAACCATTGAAGCCGAAGCCAGCCTCGGAGATTTCATTGTTTCGTATGAACGGGCCGGCAAGGCTTCCGAATCGGATCGAATCCTGGCTGGCTACGCGCTCCTGCTTCTGCCAATAGAGCGTTGCTTCGGCGGCGTCGATCAGACCGTCGGTACCGGGTGCCTCGTACTCGTAATCCAGCGACACCCGCGTACGCTCGTTGTCCTCCCCTGACGTATGCTTGCCTCCGGGCCGATAGTTGCCGGTCGCCGTCTGCGCCTGTTTCAGGTCGATATCCTTGTCGAAACGGAACCGTTCCGCCGTCAGCCCGAATCGGTGACCACCCTCGACGTCCTGACGCAGCTTGAACAGCATGTTATACTGATCATAGTCAGCCGGATTGGTTTTGGTACGGTCTCCTCCATAGCCGCCGACGCTACCGCGATTGTCCAGCTCGTGACCCTTTTTATAGCTTCCAAGGAACAGAACGGAGGTATTCTCGATCCGCTTTGCGATCGCCGCGCCGCCATACCAGCTGTGATCCGCGCTGTCGAAACCAGTCCCGACCTTGCCGCCCCAATCCTTGCCTTCGCTGATAAGATCGTCTGGTTCAAGCGTCCTGAACAGAAGCGCTCCGCCAAGCGCACCATCACCGATCCGGCTGCTATCTGCCCCCTTAACGACATTGACGGTGGCAAGGGAGAAGAAGTCTACACTGTCAGCTCCACCACTGGTTCCTCGGGCGTTGTCCCGCAGATAGCTGAGCGGAATGCCATCGACCAAGGTCGTGACGCGATTTCCTTCAAGTCCTCGGATATTTACCGAATTGGTTGCCCGGTTGAAGTTCACGCCAGGATCGATCGATCGGCCGAGATCAGTGATAGACTGAACCTGCTTCTTCTCAAGCTGGGCTTCGGTCGTTTCCGTAGCTGTGGGAGTGTTCTCAGCATCACCTGACTTGGCTACCCTTTTCCCTTTCAAGACAATGGGTTCAAGGGCCGTTCCGCTCTGCTCGGCCTGCTGCGCCGATGCTTCTGCAGCCATCGAAAGCAGCGCGAGAGCGGTGCAGGTGGTAAGGATCGATCGAAGACGCCGGCTGGCCATAGCTATCCCTTTATATGGCCGCACGTCATCACCCCTCGCACGAAAGCACGATGGAAACGGCGGACCAATTTAAAATCTGTCGAAAATGTGGCGGGCAGCTGAAATCTGCCTTATTCATGCCATTAGAAAACATGACTATCGTTGTCAATTATTAAAACATGACTCTATGAATCATGTTTCTGTGATCCACTCCAAGTGATTAAAATGCAACAAAGCACGGCGTATCCGGTCTTGCCGGAACTACCTCTGGCCTATTATGTGAAGCACCCCTGATTAAGCCGGAGCGCACTTGATGAAATCGCTGGAACTGCTGGTCGAGAAGATCATCCTCTCAAGCCGCTGGCTGCTGGTCGTCTTTTACATGGGCCTGGTCGCCGCGCTGGCAGTCTATGCGCTTTCCTTTGCCTTCAAGTTCTGGAAGGTCGCCCAGAACGTCTTCACGCTGGGCGAAGCCGAAATGATCCTCGCCATGCTCGGCCTGATCGACGCAGCGCTCGTCGCAAGCCTTATCGTCATGGTGATGATTTCGGGTTACGAGAACTTCGTCAGCCGCTTCGATGAGGCGGAAGCGGACGTTTCCTTCCTCGGAAAGCTCGATGCCGGCAGCCTCAAGATCAAGGTCGCATCCTCGATCGTCGCGATCTCCTCGATCCACCTGCTGCAGATCTTCCTCAATGCCGCTCAATACACCGATGGGCAGCTGATGTGGTATACGATCATCCACCTTGCCTTCGTCGTCTCCGCCGTTATGCTCGGCTGGCTGGAACGGATCATGGCCGCCACCAAGGCCGACAAGAACGAAGGCAAGCACGAAGCGCATCTTTAATGTACTTTCGCGGCCTTTCGCCACGGGCAGAAGTACCGCCGCAGGAGCAAAGTCTCGAACTGAATAATTGATTCGTAATCCATGTCGCTTATCCGATGCATAGACTGCACTGGAGAAAGACATGACGGTTGGCCGCGAGAATTTGCTTTCCATTAACGGGCTGCGATTGAAGCAGGGGGAAAGGATACTTCTCGTCGAGGATTCCGTCGCGCTCTCGACCTTGCTCACCCAAAGACTGGAAGAGGAAACAGGCGCCACCGTCACACGTTGCGGCTCCCTCTCGGCGGCCCGTAAGAACATCGCCGAAGGCACGTTCCTGCTTGCCCTGACCGGCCTCAACCTTCCCGATGCCCCCAATGGCGAAATCCTCGACATGTTGCTGCAAGAGGAAATTCCAACAATCGTCTTCACGGCAATGTTCGATGCGGACACAAGGGAGCGCTGCACCAGGAAAAAGATCGTCGACTATATCGTCAAGGACGGCACAAAAACGGTAGACAAGGTTGTGCAGACCGTCAGCCGTATCCTTGCCAACAGCGCCCATAAGATACTTGTTGTCGATGACGCCCGCGCCGCCCGTTCGGAACTCGTCGAAATCCTCAGCCGTCAGAATTTCCACGTTCTGGAAGCGCGCTCGGGCAGGCAGGCACTTGAAATTCTGACGAGCGACGAGACGATCGATCTCGTCATCACCGACCACCACATGGCAGACATGGACGGATACGAGCTGACCCGCCGTATTCGCCAGACGCGTAATTCCGAACAGTTGCGCATCATCGGCATTTCGTCCTCGTCGGATCGGCTTCTGTCTGCGAGCTTCCTGAAAGCCGGAGCGTCGGATTTCATCTATCGGCCTTTCGTCCATGAAGAGCTCAAATGCCGCATCGACAACAATGTCGAGACACTGACGCAGCTCAATCATCTCCGGCGCCTGGCGGAACAGGATTATCTCACCGGCCTCGCCAACCGGCGCCATTTCTTCTCGACCACGCGCCAGCATGGCAGGGACGCCACGCAAGGCTCGATCGCCCTTCTCGATATCGACCACTTCAAGACCGTGAACGACACCTACGGCCATGATGCCGGCGACGCCGTCTTGCAGGCGATTTCGCTCGTCATGGCTGACATGTGCATTCCGGCAAAGCACATGCCTGCCCGCATCGGCGGCGAGGAATTCGCCATATGCCTGAGCCAGCTGGACGCGTTTCAGGCACACTCCTTCTGCGAAGAACTGCGCAAAAGGATCGAAGAGCGTGTGATCGAGGTCGGTAACCGTTCCATATCAGCGACAATATCCATAGGCGTCGTCGAATTCGAGCCGGGCGAAACCTTTGAGAACCAGCTCAACGCAGCCGACCAGCTTCTTTATCTGGCAAAGGCAAACGGAAGAAATCGGGTTTACTCCACGCTCACGATCCCGGAGGCGATCAATGCGATTGCTTCCGCGGGCGGCTAGAATTGACGTGAGACCGCATTTATCCCTTGGCCAAGGGCATCGGCTTCTTGCGTGATAGCCTGCCACACCTCCTGCAGAATGCTCGATGCATTGCAGCAAGCCATCGCTTCAGAATACTCGGCGAAGCGCAGCTTTCCGGCTTTACGTTAAGAAAAGCGGCCGCGAGCTTATTTTCCCATGCGCGGCATTTGCCCATAAGTGACTGAAATCAAATAAACAACATGACCACATGTCATAAAAGTTGTTAACTGGTGGGATTTAGACGACTTTCCGCTGGCTATTAAACGTAAGTAGTATATTTATTAACAATAACATAGCTCCTTTGAACCCGAAAAACTGATGATAACTCACGAACGGCAGTCGGTGCTGAGCAGCGAGATATCTGCGGCCCATTCGCAAGAAGGTCTATTTTTGGCCTTGCGACGGGTTACGCATGAATTCAGTTTGCAGCACATCACCTTGCTGTCGCTGAATAATCCCGACGAAAAGCTGCTGTCTCGTATGATTGTGCAAAGCAGCATTCCTGAGCCGTATTTTGCGGAATTCGACCGCAAGCGCCTGCTCGAAAAATGCGCTCTTGCCGATATCATCATCCAGTCGAAGTTACCGTTCTGCTGGTCTATTGGGGATCCGCTTCAATCTCGCCCCTTCCCTGTCGACAGCGCTATCGAAGATCTTCAGCGGCGCTATGGATTGATCACCAGTGTCGCAATGACACTTCATTCACTTGAAGGCGAGCGCTTCATCATGCGCTTCGATGGCGCCCGCCCTCGCCTCACCCAGGTCGAGCTCAACGAGATCGGCATGATCACCCTGCATTCGTTCGATATGTTCGAAAAGATCAGGCGCAACGAACGCAAGGCACCGCCCTCTCCCCTCACAGTTCGCGAACTCGAAGTGGTGCGCTGGACAGCTCAGGGCAAAACCTCGGTCGAGATCGGCCAAATACTCACCTTGTCCGATCACACGGTAAACGCCTACATGACCAACGCCATCAAAAAACTCGATTGTGTCAACCGCACCCAGCTTGTAGCGAAGGCTCTCAGACTTAGGCTTATTGCATAGATCAAAGCAGCCCCGGCTGGAGAAAAACTGAAATTGGCATCCTGGATCGAGCATTCGCGCAAACCTTACGAGGCCCAACACCAGCTTGTCGGCTTGAGCGATAGGGAAGTTCTGGAACTTGTCGGCTCGTTTCGCCTCTGCGGCTTCTGGCGCTTCAACGTCGACAGCGGCCATCTATTCGGCACGATCGAATACTGCCAGATTTTCGGAATTACGCATTGCGACGGACCACTTGATCTTGTCAGGCTCAGTGCGGCCATCCATCCCGATGACCTGACTGTGATGATGGAAACTTTTGAGCGCGCGAGCGCCTCGCAACTGACCTTCCACAATCTCTATCGGGTAAAGACAGGCCCCACGAACTTCAAGTTCGTCCGCAGCGTCGGAAAATTCCGCGCAGACGGCGCGGGACAGGGTGACGTCATCGGCATGACATACGAACTCTTCCCACAGGCAAGTACGAAGATCGGTTTCATCCCCGACGAAGATCTTCTCAAGGGCTGACCAACTTGCTTTACCTCGTGTCTTCCGAAAATGGTCACCCCTTTCGGGATAAAGACATGCGGTAAACGCAAAGAGCGAAACCATGGCAAGCGAATCTGGAAGATCGCGACGAGCTTTAGCGGTCGAGCACCAGCCGGATCTCCACCAGATTGGAGCGGACACGTAGGGTATAAAAGCCCATCACCGCAAGATGGGTCGGCATGATCCAGCCATCTTCGGCACCGTTTGAAATGATGGCCGGCTGGATGCGCAGCGCTGCCTGCATCTGTTTCAGCATGTCGGTCCACAACGGAGCGAGATTACGCTCGCGAATGACCTGCGAGAAATCAGCGCCAGCAGCAGACAGAATTGCATAATAGCCGTAAATCTGCCCATAGGCGAACCAGAAACGGTCATCCGCCCGCGTGTCGAACCAACCGCCGTTATAGTTTTCCGAACGCTCGCGAAGGATGGCAGACGTGCCGCCGAGATCGTTCGCCACACGGTCAATGAACTGCACGAGATTGTCGGCGCGGCTGTCGAATGTTGCCGAGCAGTTGCCCAGCTCGGTGTTGAACTTGTGCAGGCTGTTGATCGCCGCCCGATAATAGCTCGGCGTCGGCGTCTTCGGGCCAAACGGGCTCAATCCGAAATACCAGGAATATTCGTCGAACTGCAGATTGCTGCGCGCATCCTGAAGATTGGTATTGACGCCAGAAGTTCCCCGCATCCGCGCCAGCGTATCGACCAGCTCCACCGAGGTGCGGCGCACGGCCTGGTTCACGCCGCGCTGGAACGACGCCTTGTTATCGAGGAAAGGCGTATGGTCCCAGTCCATCCCGAAAAAGCCGAGACGGTAGAGAAGCATGGAGGATATCCACGCATTCTTGTTGACGTTCATGTCGGTGAGATCGGCCGCCGCATCCGCGATAGCGGATGTCTGGCATTGTTTGGCGGCAGCTATACCGGACGTGCCGGCAGTCTGCGCCTGCGCTTGAGCCTCGACACCGGGTACAGGCAACTCCTGGCCGGCAGGCATGTTGCGCTCGTTCCATCGATAGGTGTCAACGAAATTCGGATCAAAACCGCGCCAGACCTGCGTTTGCCAGATGAAATAACCGTATAAGGCAACGAGCAGCACTGCGAAGATCGCAATCGGACCCTTCACCCAGAGACGGCGTCCGCGATACCAGCCATGCGCCGCCATCAGCGGCCAAATCAACCACGCGACCAATATCCGGACGCCACGCCCGATGGCAGCAGCGACGCCTTTGAAGAATCCGGTGATCTGGTCGCGCATCTAGTCCTCCTGGAAGCCGATCGGTCATCGCTGACATATGATGCCGATCCATCGACTACAACACTTGCCATAGGCAGGACTGGAACAAATTCGAAAGGGATAACGTCGCACTCCCGTTTCTGAAGGCTTCACAGCCGATATTTCAGGCATCCTCGAAACGCTTGGCAAATGCGATATCGGTCCTCTGCCGGCTGCGATCGAGCCTCGCGCCCGGCAAAAGACCGTTTCCGAGGCGCCAGACCGGCCTGGAAAGGTGCGGATAGGCATCAGGCGAAAGGCTATGCGCCTCCCTTTCACGATCGAAGGAAAGCATGACCGAATAGAGATCGAGAAGGTTCTCGATATCGAAGCCAAGCTTCTGCAAAAGCAGGTTCAGATCACGCACACCGCTATTAAAGGCACGCGAAACCGGATCGACCAGGCCAATCATGCTTTCGAAAGCCGGACCGTATTCGCTTGCGCCTTCATTCCCTTCGCCGAGCCTCGCTGACACTCCCGCCACGTCACTCACCTTGAAAGCTGCGAGCGTTGTCAGCGCGTCTTCAGCCGCTATCCGCTGGCCGATCACGGTCTGGCGATGCGTCTCGATAAGCCCCGCCAGCCTGTCCGCCCGGCCAAGGATCGTCCGCAACCGCTCGACCCCACCGGCTCTCGCTGCTCGCCTTTCGATCCGGCGGCGCATTGCTTTTCTGGAAAACAAGCCGAGAAACAGGTCACTCGCCAGCGGGGTTTCCCTGTCGTTGAAAATTGCCCGCTGCTCGTCCACGGCAGCGCCGATCTCTGCCACATGTGCAGCGAGTTCGGGATAGACGCTTTTCTGCAGCATAAGCAGTGCCAAGCGTCGCGCGCCAAGTTCGTCAAAAGCGTCGCCTTGCAGCAGCCGCGGCGTGCTCATCGGCCCGGGGATCACTGCCAGCAAATGCGTGCCGGCTTCAACGACAGCTTTCAGACCGGCGCGAATTTCGGCCACCGTGTCCTCGAAGCGAGTGGAACTCTCTACCTTCATCTCTTCCTCCCTGCCCGGAGAAAGAAATAGGGCCGCTGCGCATTTTGACGACAGCGGCCCTGCAATAATAACTAGGTGATAAAAAGGGGAATGCTTAGGTGATGAAAAGTTCTGGTTTGAAAAGCGGCAAGCTCAGAGACCGAGCTTTGCAATCTCGGCGTCGAGGCGTTCCTTTGCCTTCTTCGGCATCTTGGCGGCCTTGACTGCGTCAATGTTGGATGGTGCGTCACCGACGACAACGAGCGCAATCATGCCCATGCCGAAATGTGGCGTGCACTTGAAGACATAGGCCCCGGCCTGATCGACGGTCACAACCAGATCCTGGCTGATCTTGCCCTTGATATCGGCCACACCTTCCGGAACCAGACCTGGCATGGAAGCCGCATCGTGCCCCTTGTCGACAGAGACAAACTTAATCGTATCGCCCGGAGCGGCCTTCACGGCGGCCGGTTCGAAGACCATTGCCTGACCGTCAGAGCCCTTGTTGAGCATCTTGATCTCGATTTCGGCGGACAGTGCCGGCAAAGCCAGCAGAACCGCGCCAGCAGCCAGCGTGGCGGTCTTCAGTATCGTTCTGATCATCGAATTCTCCTGCGAGGGTCCGCGGCACGACCGCGATGAGTGCGTTTTACCGCTGCAGGACTTTGGCGCTTTGACATTGGTCAATAGAACGAAGCCTCCCCGTTTTTTTAGGGGGCTGGCGCCGAGGGCTTAGTCGCAGCGCATCTTTTCTTCCCAATGCCGCCGGCAAAGTGAAACGTATTTCTCATTGCCGCCCACCTCGACCTGAGCGCCCTCGCGGATCACCTCGCCTGCCTCGTCGACCCTGACGACCATCGTCGCCTTGCGGCCGCAATGACAGATGGTTCGGACTTCCCGCAACTCGTCGGCAATCGCCAGCAGTTCATACGACCCCGGAAAAAGCTTGCCCTGAAAATCGGTGCGCAAACCATAGGCCATGACGGGAATACCGACCCGGTCCGAGACCCGCGCCAGTTGCCATACCTGCTCTGCCGAAAGAAACTGTGCCTCGTCGACGAAAACGCAGGCGATCGGTTCCTGTGTGTGCATGTCAGCGATGGCCGTAAAAAGATCATCGCTCTGGCCAAAGGGAATAGCTTCGGAAGAAAGCCCTATGCGTGAAGCGACCTTACCCTTGCCGGCTCGCTCATCCAGCGCGGCGATGAAGATCACCGTGCGCATGCCGCGTTCCCGATAATTGTAGGAGGCCTGCAAGAGCATGGTCGACTTGCCGGCGTTCATCGTCGCGTAATGGAAATAGAGCTTGGCCATGACAGGCGTTTTCTTACCCTCCGGCGGCAAGCGGAAGACAGGCCGCCGGATAACCACAGATTTTTGCGGGTGGCTCGCGGCCGTTTAGCCGAACAGCGTCACGATATGATAGGTCAGATAGGAGATCAGGGCCGCAGCCGGCATGGTCACGATCCAGGCGATCACGATATTGCCGGCAAGCCCCCAGCGCACCGCTGAGACGCGCCGCGCAGCACCGACACCGACGATCGCGCCGGTGATCGTGTGCGTGGTCGAAACCGGAATGCCGAGCCATGTCGCACCGAACAACGTCAGCGCCCCTCCCGTCTCGGCGCAAAATCCCTGCATGGGATTAAGCCGCGTGATCTTCGATCCCATCGTGTGAACGATCCGCCAGCCGCCGAACAGCGTGCCGAGCGCCATGGCCGACTGGCAGGTGATGACCACCCAGAAGGGCACGTAGAACTCCGACCCGAGATAGCCCTGACTGAACAGCAGCACTGCGATGATCCCCATCGTCTTCTGCGCATCATTGCCGCCATGGCCGAGCGAATAGAGCGAGGCGGAAACGAACTGCATGATGCGAAAGGTCCGGTCGACCGCAAACGGCGTCTGGCGCACGAAAATCCAGGAGACGGTAAGAACCAGCACCAGCGCCAGGAAAAATCCGATTGCCGGCGACAGGAAGATCGCACCCGCGGTTTTCAGGAAGCCACCCCAGACGATCGAGGAAATCCCCACCTTTGCAAGCCCGGCGCCGATCAGCCCGCCGACCAATGCATGCGAAGAACTGGACGGGATCCCGAATATCCAGGTGACGATATTCCAGATGATCGCCCCCATCAGCGCCGCAAAGATGACCGCAGGCGAGACGATGCCCGGATCGATGATGCCGGTTCCAAGCGTTTCGGCCACATGCAGGCCGAAGAACATGAAGGCGATGAAATTGAAAAAGGCGGCCCAGGCCACCGCATATTGCGGCTTCAGCACGCGGGTCGAAACGATCGTCGCGATCGAGTTTGCCGCATCATGCAGGCCATTGAGAAAATCGAAGAACAGCGCGATGCCGATCAAACCGACCAGCAGCGGAAAGGCGAGTGTCAGGTCCATCAGACGTTCTCGATCACGATACCGCTGATTTCATTGGCGACATCCTCGAAGCGGTCGACGACCTTTTCGAGTTCGCCGTAGATCTCGCTGCCGATCATGTAGGCCATGGCATTGCCGGAAGCGCCATGCCGCTGAAAGAGGTCCTTGAGACCCTGGTCGTGCAGATCGTCGGAGCGGCCTTCGACACGCATCACCTCTTCCGCAATCGCGCTGAGGCGCTGCGCATTGGCGCCAAGCTTGTCGAGCAGCGGGATGGCTTCCGCAACAAGATGCGCCGCCTTGACCACCTCTTCGCCCATCTGCCGCATCAGGGGATCGAATTCGGACTGCTCGAACAGTCGAATGGTCTTCACCGTCTTGTGCATCATGTCGATCGCATCATCCATCGACTGAATGAGATCCTTGATGTCACCGCGATCGAATGGCGTGATGAAGCTGCGACGGACTGCAAGCAGAACGTCGCGCGTAATATCGTCCGCACGATCCTCGAGCATGACGATACGCTCGCAATTCGCATCGACATCCTTTCCGTTGAGAAGCTCGCCCAGCGCCTCGGCCGCCTCTACGACGGTCCGCGAATGTTCGGAAAACATGTCGAAGAACTTGTCTTCGCGCGGCATCAACTTCCGGAAAATACTCATCATCACAATAATCCCTGCTGCGGCGCCAACATCAGGGCCGTCACAAAACTGTCATAAAAGCCATCGGACGACTGGAATCAACCGCAAAAATCGGCATTTAGACGGGATATGAAACCTGTCACCAAAGACAAGAAGTCGCAAAACCCCAAACAGAGCCCGAAGCCACGGACGCTGCTGCAGCAGCTTGCCCAGATGCCGGAGAAGCTTTTCAGCGGAGAGTTTCGCCAGCAATATGGCGCGCTCTGCTTTCGCTGGGCGGGTGATGGCAACGCCATCGAAATACTTGTCATTACATCGCGGGACAGCGGCCGCTGGGTAATTCCCAAAGGCTGGCCGATGAAGAAGAAACAACCGCACGAGGCGGCCGAGATCGAAGCCTTCCAGGAAGCAGGTGTGCGCGGAGATGCGAAAAAGAAGCCGGTCGGCCGCTACACCTATCTAAAATGGCTGGACAATGGCGATGTCGCCCCCTGTGTCGTCGATGTTTTCCAGGTCGAGGTGACGGAGGTCGAAAAGAACTTCAAGGAACGCGGCCAGCGAGAGATTGCCTGGCTTTCACCCAGTGAAGCCGCATATCGCGTCCGGGAAGTCGAACTCAAATCGCTGATCATCGACTTCAAGCCGAAGAAGAAATAGCGCCGCTCAACCGAGAGCGGAAAGGACGAAATCGGCACGCTCGACAACAGAGACCTTCGGCAGGACCGTCACCTCATAGCCGAGTTTGGGATAAGCTGCGGCAAGGCGTTCATATTCCGCAACCGCATCATCCAGCGAATGCTGCCGCTCGGCATCACCTTCATAGATTTCCGGCCATGGCGGCGTCATGAAAACCGCCGGATGATACGGATGGATCTCATTCCATCGCTTGGCCATGGGCTCTCCGGTCACCTGTTCCAATGCGACGGCGGCATCGATCAGCCCGCGATCGAAAAACGTCCAGCCTGTATTCCCGGCAGCAGCCTGCCTGTCGGCAACCGCCATATCGATCGCCAGCCGCGCAAAGGCGGCAAGATCCACCCAGGGCAGCGATCTCCCCTCGCCTTGCATTTCCTGCCTTACGATCCGCCGTCCCGGCTCCTCCACCACGGAAAATCCACGAGCACCGAGCTCCGCCAGAAGCGTGGACTTTCCCCCACCCGAACATCCGGAAATCACCACGAACCGGTCCATGCAAATCCTCCATGCGTTGTCGCACCAGCAATTGCTGGTTAGCATATTTGCGAATGCGGAAAGTGCGGCGCCGTCAAGCAAAGCTCTTCCGAAAAGCGACCCGACATCTCCAAGGACAAAGCAATGCGTTCATCCAAAATCATCCACATCGTCACCTGCCATGCCGAAGGCGAAGTCGGGGATGTCATTGTCGGCGGCGTCGCACCGCCTCCGGGCGATACGGTCTGGGAACAGTCGCGCTTTATCGCAAAAGACCAGACCTTGCGGAATTTCGTTCTCAACGAACCGCGCGGCGGCGTCTTTCGCCACGTCAACCTTCTCGTGCCGCCAAAGAACCCTAAAGCCCAGATGGGCTGGATCATCATGGAGCCGGAAGACACGCCGCCCATGTCCGGCTCGAACTCCATTTGCGTCGCAACCGTCCTGCTCGACAGCGGCATCATCCCGATGACCGAACCCATTACGAAAATGGTTTTGGAAGCGCCAGCCGGCTTGGTCGAGGTCGAGGTCGAATGCGCAAACGGCAAGGCCGAGCGCATCACCGTCACCAACGTCAAGAGTTTCGCCCAGAAGCTCGACGCATCGCTCGACGTCCCGGGCCTCGGAACCATCACGGTCGATACCGCATATGGCGGCGACAGCTTCGTCGTCGTCGATCCTGACGAGATCGGCATCGATCTCATTCCAGAAAATGCCCGGCTGATCGCCGAAACCGGCATCAGGATCACCAATGAGGCAAACCGGCAGTTGGGCTTTTCGCATCCGGAAGACATCGGCTGGAACCACATCTCCTTCTGCCTGTTTGCCGGCAAAACATATCATGAGGACGGCGAACTCACGGCGAAATCCGTCGTCGCCATCCAGCCCGGCAAGATCGACCGCTCTCCGACCGGCACTGCCGTCTCGGCACGCATGGCCCTGCTTCACGCACGCGGCCAGATGAAGGAAGGCGAAACCTTGACCGGCATCTCGATCATCGGCACATGCTTCGTCGGAGAGATCGTCAGGGAAACGGAAATCGCCGGGAACAAGGCCATCATCCCCTCGATCACCGGCCGTGCCTGGATAAGCGGCACCTCTCAACTGATGCTCGATCCCTCCGACCCCTTCCCCGGCGGCTACAAGCTTTCCGATACCTGGCCGATGCTCAAATAGGCAATCGTCCTCACTCCACCTCACCCAGATGATGGCGAACCCACTTCATTTCCTCAGACGCGGTGCGCCCGAAATGTCGCCGAAAGTCTCTCGCAAATTGCGAGGTGCTCGCGTATCCGACCGATGTGGCCACGTCGGTGATCTTGCCGCGGCGCGCAATCATCAGCCTCGCCTCGTGCAACCGCATCGCCTTGACATATTGTATCGGGCTGCTCCCGGTCAGCTCCTTGAAATGACTATGGTAGGACGGCACGCTCATCCCGGCATTGCTCGCCAGGTCTACGACAGAGATACCTGCGCCGTAGTTCTCCCTGAGAAATTTGAGGCTTCGGACAACGCGTCCTGCTGCTCCGTCCTGCTGCAGAGCCGCGATCATCGCGCCGCCCTGCGGGCCGACAAGCACCCGGTAATGAAGCTCGCGAAGAATGCCGCTCCCCAGAACGGTAGCCTCGATGGGATCTCCAAGCGCCGTCAGCAACCGCAGCAACGCGTCCGCAATACCGGCATCCATCCTGCTTGAGATCAGGCTTCGCGGCCTGCCTGCTCCTATATCGATATGCTCCGTAACCTGTGCAGCGATCTCGGCGGCAAGCACCATGTCGAACTCGACATAGACGGCGAGAAGCGGATGCTCGCTGCTGGCAACCGATCCCATCCTGAACGGAACCGGCATCGAGACGGCAAGATAATGTTCCTCGTCATACAGATAGATCTGATCATCGAGCATCCCCTGCTTGCATCCCTGCAGCACGAACACTGCTCCGGGTCTGTAGAGAACCGGGACGTCATTGAGCACGGTTTCACTGCGCAGCAGCCTCACGCTCTCGAGCCGAGTGGCATTGTAACCATGGCGAGTAGCAAGCTCCGCGGCCAGCCTGACCAATTTTTCCCGGCCGGACATGTCATCACACGCATTCATAGGAATTGGCAATCTTCTCAGAGAATCCACCGTCGAATACATAGGAATATCATATTATCTGCCAAGTCCACGATCAATCGAGGATGCGTCTCATGACGAATAGGACATTCTTCATCACCGGAGCCAATTCGGGTTTCGGCCTTGCCATTGCAACCGCCGCCAGCGCCGCAGGCCACACCGTCATCGGCACAGTCCGGTCCGAAGCTTCCAGGGCAAGCCTTGTCGCGCAACTGCCGGATATTCACACCACACTCTGCGATGTCACCGATTTCGACCGCATACCCGCCGTCGTCGAACAGACTGAAAAAGATCATGGCCCCGTCGATGTTCTCATCAACAATGCCGGTTATGGCCACGAAGGCGTGCTGGAGGAATCCTCGATCGAAGAGATGCGGCGCCAGTTCGATGTCAACGTCTTCGGCGCAGTCGCCGTCGCCAAAGCCTTCCTGCCGCGCTTCCGTCAGAGACGCCACGGTTTCATCGTCAATGTCACTTCCATGGGCGGCATGATCACCATGCCCGGCATAGGCTATTATTGCGGCAGCAAGTTCGCCCTCCAGGGCATTTCGGAGGTGATGCGCTCGGAAATGTCGCCTTTCGGCGTACATGTCACCACGCTTTGCCCCGGTTCGTTTCGTACCGACTGGGCAGGTCGCTCGATGATCCGTACCGAAAGGTCTATTGCTGACTATGACGCGCTGTTCGACCCGATTCGCCAGGCCCGGCAGGAAAAAAGCGGCAGGCAACTGGGTGACCC
This sequence comes from Agrobacterium sp. Ap1, assembly GCF_017313375.1. Taxonomy (NCBI): domain Bacteria; kingdom Pseudomonadati; phylum Pseudomonadota; class Alphaproteobacteria; order Hyphomicrobiales; family Rhizobiaceae; genus Agrobacterium; species Agrobacterium sp. Ap1. The sequence goes on along the minus strand of NZ_JAFLMY010000008.1, from coordinate 101,786 downwards.
GGCCAAGCTTGCTGCTGCCGTCCTGACCGTGATCCAGTCCGATGCACCACCACCGCAATTATTGCTCGGCAGCGATGCGCTGAAATTTGTCTCCGAGAGGATCACCCGTCTACAGCAGGAGATCGATGACTGGAAGGCCGTGACGATCTCGACAGATGGCTGATCGGCCCTGACCGTCTCCGCGTCAGTGAAACGCGCGAACCTCGACCGGCGCCTTGCAGGCGATCGCGGCCTTGCGTCCCCATTCGAGCGCTTCATCCATGTCGGCCGCCTCAAGCACCCAGAAGCCGCCGACATGTTCGCGTGTCTTCAGATAAGGCCCGTCGGTAATCTCGACCTCGCCGCCCGGCCCGGCTTTCAACGATTTCGCAACAGCGACTGGATGAAGACCACCGACGAACAACCGGATACCGGCCTCAAGCATCTCCTCGTTGAGCACGTCGATATCGCGATGCATCGCCTCGTCTTCCAAGGCGGCGGGATCGTAATCGTCGGGGTGGTGAATGGCGACCAGATAACGTGTCATGATCTTCTCCTCCAGCAGAGCGGAAGGCATTCTGCCTTCCTTTCACGCGGAGGACGAGCGGCCGGATAAAAATCCGACACGCTGCCTTATAAATCTGGACGTCAGGCCGTCCGAAGCGATCCCTGATGCACGACGATACGGGCATGGTAGGGAACGCGGGTATAGAGGTCGAGAATATCCTGGTTGACGAAGCGCACGCAACCGGATGATGCCGCCGTGCCGATCGACTTCCATTCCGGCGAACCGTGCAGGCGATAAAGCGTGTCCTGGCCATCCTTGAAGATATAGAGCGCGCGCGCACCGAGCGGGTTCTTGATGCCCGGCTCCATACCACCGGCTTTGACCGAATAGCGCGCCAGCGACGGCTGGCGGGCAACCATCTCGTCCGGCACCTTCCACCGCGGCCAGGGCTGCCGCCACTGGATGACGCCCTCGCCTTCCCACATAAAACCATCGCGGCCGATGCTGACGCCATAACGCATCGCCGTACCACCCGGCTCTACGACATAGAGGAATCGGTTGGGGGTATCGACGACGATCGTGTTCGGCTTTTCGCCTGTCGGATCGATCACTCGCTGCCGGTAATATTTCGGGTCGATCTGCTGATACGGTATGGCCGGAAGCTGGTATCCACCGTCTTCCACAGCCGCATAACGCGCCTGCAGCTCTGCCTCATCGGGAGGACCGATCGGCCGTTGCGCTGCGACCGGAACGACATTCGGCTGGCTCGTGGTGCTGCAGCCGGCAAGTGCAGCCGTCATGGAGACGGAACCAAGCACGAAGCTTCGTCGCGACAGGGAAAAAGAAGTGGGCATCAATGTTGTTTCCGGGATTGAGCAGATAACGATCAGCTTCTATCCGCCCTGACATGAGTTAGATCAAGTCACAACCGGGGCATCGGGCTTAGCAAGCGCCTCATCGTGACAATTTTGCCGATACCGGACTGAATGTCGCAAATGACCTGTGTCCTGCGGCGTAAACGCGCATGCTTGCTTGCAACAGGAAGTTATTGATAATGGCCGGGAACAAGAAAGAACGGGAGCACTTCATGCGCATCCATAAATCGCTGGCCTTCACCGTCGCCGTCTCTGCCGCTCTATCCGGTTTTGCTGCCAGCGCATCCGCTGCCGAGCCGGCCGCCTGTGGCACCGTCCGCTTCTCCGATGTCGGCTGGACAGACATCACGGCAACCACCGCAACCGCCTCCGTTCTCCTGAAGGCATTGGGCTACCAGACAGACATCAAGGTCCTGTCCGTGCCCGTCACCTATTCGTCGCTGAAGAACAAGGATATCGACGTCTTCCTCGGCAACTGGATGCCGACGCAGGAAGCCGACGTCCGTCCGTTCCTGACCGAAAAGTCGGTCGAATCTTTCGGGCCTAATCTCACCGGCGCGAAATATACGCTTGCCACCAATGCCAAAGGCGCCGAACTCGGCATCAAGGATTTCAAGGATATCGCCGCTCATGCAGACGCTCTCGGCGGCAAGATCTACGGCATCGAGCCGGGCAATGACGGCAACCGCCTGATCCTCGGCATGATCGAGAAGGACACGTTCGGCCTGAAGAAGCTGGAAGTGGTGGAATCCTCCGAGCAGGGCATGCTCGCCCAGGTCGCCCGTGCAGACAAGGCCGGCGAACCGGTCGTCTTCCTCGGCTGGGAACCGCATCCGATGAACGCCAATTTCAAGCTGACCTATCTGACCGGCGGCGATGACGTGTTCGGTCCGAATTTCGGTGGTGCGGAAGTCTATACAAACGTGCGCTCCGGCTTCACCGAGGAATGCCCCAATGTCGGCGCCTTCATCAAGAACCTGAAATTCTCGCTGCCGATGGAAAACGAGATCATGGGCGGCATCCTGAATGACGCAGAAGAGCCGGAAGTCGCTGCGACCGACTGGCTGAAGGCCAATGGCGCAGCGATCGAGCCATGGCTGGCCGGTGTCACGACCAAGGACGGCAAGCCGGGCCTTGATGCCGTCAAGGCAGAACTCGGTCTCTGATCGTTCGACGGCAAGGGCCGGTTCTCCGGCCCTTGTCCCCAAGCCCGTTTAATATTTTGAGGTGGTACCGGACGTGAACTGGCTACCCGACTGGCTCGTTGACTCGAGTGGAAAGCTGCGCCTGGGCAACTGGGCGAAAAATGCCGTCGACTGGCTGACGGGCAATGCAAGCTGGTTTTTCGACTGGCTGTCGCATATTCTGTCGAAGGTGATCGACGCGCTTCTGGCGGTGCTGCAATATCCGCACCCGTTTCTGCTCATCGCGATCTTCACCGCCCTTGCCTACGGCCTGCGCCGCTCATTCGGCGTCGCAGCCTTCACCTGTCTCGGCTTGTTGCTGATCTACAATCTCGGCTACTGGAAGGAAACGACAGAGACGCTGGCGCTCGTGCTGGCGGCCACCGTAGTCAGCATGGCGATCGGCATACCGCTCGGCATCGCAGCGGCACGGCGTGAATGGATTTATCAGGGCATGCGCCCGGTCCTCGACCTGATGCAGACCATCCCGACCTTCGTCTATCTCATCCCCGCACTCATCCTTTTCGGCCTCGGCATGGTGCCGGGCCTGATTGCCACCGTCATCTTCGCCATTCCCGCACCGATCCGGCTTACCCGCCTCGGCATCATTTCCACGCCGGGGGCGCTCACCGAAGCGGCCGTCGCATTCGGCGCCACATCCGGCCAGGTGCTGCGCAAGGTGGAACTCCCCTACGCGATGCCGCAGATCATGGCCGGGCTGACCCAGACCATCATGCTGTCCCTGTCCATGGTCGTCATTTCCGCGCTCGTCGGCGCAAACGGCCTCGGCGTTCCGGTCGTGCGGGCGCTTAATACGGTCAACATCGCCCGTGGCTTCGAAGCCGGGCTCTGCATCGTCATCCTCGCCATCATCCTCGATCGCCTATTCAAGAGCGGAAAGGCAGATGCGCCATGACCGTCAACTCGACCCGAGACTGCGTCACATTCAGTAATGTCGACATCGTGTTCGGCAACGAGCCTAAAGCCGCGCTGCCGCTGCTCGATGCTGGCCGAAGCCGCGACGAGATCAGTGCTCAGACCGGCATCGTCGTCGGCGTCTCGAATGCCTCCCTGTCGATCCGCGAAGGAGAAATCCTCGTCCTGATGGGGCTTTCCGGCTCTGGCAAGTCCACGCTTCTGCGCGCAGTCAATGGCCTTGCTCCCGTGGTGCGCGGCAACGTCAGCGTCGCGACACCCGCCGGCCCGGTCGATCCCTACAGGGCCAACGCCCGGACACTGCGCGAACTGCGCATGCACACGGTCTCCATGGTCTTCCAGCAGTTCGGACTTCTGCCGTGGCGGTCGGTTGCCGAAAATGTCGGCTTCGGCCTCGAACTTGCGGGTGTATCGGAAACGGAGCGCAAGCGGCGAATCGGCGAACAGCTTGAACTGGTCGGCCTCAGCCAATGGGCGGACCGGCGCGTCGGAGAGCTTTCAGGCGGCATGCAGCAGCGAGTCGGCCTAGCCCGTGCCTTCGCCACCGGCGCGCCCATCCTCCTGATGGACGAGCCCTTTTCGGCGCTGGATCCCCTGATCCGCACGAAACTTCAGGATGAATTGCTGGAATTCCAGCACAGGTTGAAAAAGACGATCCTTTTCGTCAGCCATGACCTCGACGAAGCCTTCCGCATCGGCAATCGCATCGCCATCATGGAAGGCGGCCAGATCATCCAGTGCGGCACGCCGCAGGAAATTGTCCGCGATCCGGCTGATGATTACGTCGCCGATTTCGTCCGCCACATGAACCCGATCAGCATGCTGACGGCGGGCGACATCATGACGAAAGGCGTCTCGGCCGCGACAAGCGCGGTCCCGATCTCCGCTTCCGCCTCTCCGGATACGCCTCTCATCGACATCATGGATGGGCTGGCTCGTCAGCGCGGCACCATCGCCATCGTTGATAACGGCAGCGTGGTCGGCTCGATAACCGCCGATGATGTTGTCACCGGCCTCACACGGCATCGGCTGCGCGACAACCGTGGATAGATGAACGTTAACCGCAAGTAGATGGTGCGCAAACTTGACGCGGCAAGGCCTCTTTTGCGGCAGCGAATTAAATGATATGAAAATAAAGCATTATCAAAATTCAAACCTCGAAATTCAACCAGAGAGTGACGGATGGCCGAACAGGCCCAGTTATTGCGCCCGACAGATGACGAGGCACGCGAGCTTGCTCGCACGCTTCTGCGCAGTGCACGCTACATGTCACTCGGTGTTCTTGATCCGGTAACCGGCTTTCCATCCGTGAGCAGGGCGCTGACCGCCATCGATCTCGATGGTGTTCCGGTCGTGCTCGTTTCTGCCCTCTCGGGCCACACCAAAGGCCTGAAGGACGATTCTCGTTGCTCGCTGCTTGCAGGCGAACCGGGTAAGGGTGATCCGCTGGCCCATGCCCGTATTACCGTTTTCTGCGAGGCCCAGCCGGTTGCCAGGGACAGCGTAATCCATCAAAGGATTCGCGCGCGTTTCCTGAGACGCCATGCCAAGGCGCAACTCTACGTCGATTTTCCTGATTTCAGGTTTTACCGATTGGTTCCCGTTCAAGCGTCGCTGAACGGAGGCTTCGGGCGCGCCTATGCATTGGGTGGCGAAGATTTGCTTTTTCCGCTCTCGGCAGACGAATCATCGTGGCTGAAACTGCAGAACGAACTGGCAGAAAAGCCTTTGGAAGCTGCGAATTTTGCGCATCGCCTGGGGCTTGGAGACAAGAATTGGAGATTCGGATTGGTTGATCCCGCCGGGATTGACCTCGTTTCGAGCGATGTACTCGTCCGGCACGAGTTTCAGCATCGACTAGACTTGCCGGAAGACGTCATACATTATATCTGCAAATAAACTAAAATGTAGCTTGAACTACCCGAAATTTAGGGGATGTACAAATTCCGCCTGTGCCGCCTAACATCACCGGATAAGAATATTTGGTGAATTGCGCGGCCACTTTGGAGACGAGGTGAAGAGAACTTATGGATAAGGTAGCACTTTCTGAGCATTCAAACGCAGCAGCGGGCCTGCTGTCGGCAATGGCCAACCCCAAGCGGCTGATGATTCTCTGCTGCCTGGTTAAGGGAGAGGTGGCAGTGGGTGCACTGGCGACGCGCGTCGGCTTGAGCCAGTCTGCCTTGTCACAGCATCTCTCAAAGCTTCGCGCACAAAAGCTGGTAAAGACCAGGCGCGACGCACAGACGATCTATTATTCCAGTTCTTCGGAATCTGTGCTGAAGATCCTCGACAGTCTTGAGGACATCTACATTGCCGCCGAGCGGAAAACCTCCGCAGCTGCATAATCCTTTTGGATCGGTCTAAAAAAATGCCCGGGCAACACCCGGGCTTTTTTGCTTTTGTGCATCAAAATCGCCAACAAGGGATTGTCTGATTGATATCGAATACACCGGGCATCGCTTGATCTCCGGCGTCGCTTCGTGGCGAGATCCAACAGCGCCCTGCGAGTAGTGCTGAATTTGCAGACGCAGGTCATCCCCGCATCTCTTCAACCTCGCCTTGAAATATCCCCACCGAAGTGTCGCAGTTTCGGTTATCTTCTTGCGCGACGGCCTCAAGATTTCTACAAAAATTGCTGCCGGATGCGCGAGCCAAACATGGCCGCGCTGAGGCCGAGGTTTTGTACGTCCAATCCTGCACGCCGCGTTTGCGGCTGCGGCAGGACGCGCCGAACGTCGTGAACGGCGGCCAGGGAGGCCCGCCAAAGAATTCTGCCGATGCCCCAAGGAGACAGACATGACATTGAAGACAATCACGGCAGCACTTGCTGCCTCGCTGGCCTTTGCGCCGATAGCTCATGCCGACATCACCATCGGCCTCATCGCACCGCTGACCGGCCCGGTCGCCGCTTACGGTGATCAGGTCAAGAATGGCGCGCAGACGGCCGTTGACGACATCAACAAGGCAGGCGGCATTCTTGGCGAAAAGGTCGTGCTGAAACTGGCCGACGACGCCGGCGAACCGAAGCAGGGCGTCTCCGCCGCCAACCAGATCGTCGGCGAAGGCATTCACTTCGTCGTCGGCCCGGTCACCTCGGGCGTTTCCATTCCCGTTTCCGACGTCCTTGCCGAAAACGGCATACTCATGGTCACCCCGACCGCAACCGCGCCGGATCTCACCAAGCGTGACCTCGCAAACGTTCTGCGCACCTGCGGCCGCGATGACCAGCAGGCCGAAGTTGCCGCCAAATACGTGCTCGACAAGCTCAAGGACAAGCGCGTCGCCATCATCAACGACAAGGGCGCTTACGGTAAGGGCCTCGCAGACGCCTTCAAGGCAACCCTGAACGCAGGCGGCACCACCGAAGTGGTCAACGAAGCCGTTACCCCCGGCGACAAGGATTTCGGCGCGCTGACCGCCCGCCTGAAGTCGGAAAAAGTCGATGTGATCTATTTTGGCGGCTACCATCCGGAAGGCGGACTTCTGGCCCGCCAGCTGCGTGATCTCTCGCTCAATGCCCAGATCATCGGCGGCGACGGCCTGTCGAACTCCGAATACTGGACGATCGGCAACGAAGCGGCAGCCGGCACGCTGTTTACCAACGCATCCGACGCCCTGAAGAGCCCGGATTCGAAGGCCGCAGCAGATTCGCTCGCCGCGAAGAACATCCCGGCCGAAGCCTTCACGCTGAATGCCTACGCCGCTGTCCAGGTCATCAAGGCCGGCATCGAAAAGGCAAAGACCGCCGAAGACGTAGAAGCCGTGACCGCAGCCCTGAAGGACGGCTCCGCCATCCCGACCGCCATCGGCCAGCTCACCTACGGCGAAACCGGCGACCTCACCTCGCAGAGCTTCTCGCTCTACAAGTGGGAAGGCGGCAAGATCGTCGCCGCCGAGTAATCGTATCCGAAAAAACAGTCAGCGGGCGCCTTCGGGCGCCCGTTTTCGTTTGGGGTTCATCACCGCCACAGGGAAACCCCATCAGCCCGCTGCGACATCACTCCACCGGCACGACCAGCCCGCGTTTCAGCGTCTTCAGCACCACGCTGGTGGTGAATTTGCGGATATTCGGATTGAGCTCCATCATCCGGTCGGCCAGCGCATCGAAGTGATCCACCGACTGAGCAAGAATCACAAGCGTATAATCCCCTCGCCCGGACGTGCCCCAAGCCTCCTGCACCTCCGGCGTCTCCGCCACCCAGCGCTGGAAAGGCGGCAGAAGCTCGGGCCGATCACGCTCCAGTTCCACCTCGACCAGCATCGAAACCGCACCGCCGACTTTCTTCGGATCGACAATCGAAACATCGCGCAGGATCACCTTGTCCTCGCGCAGCTTCTGCAGCCGCCTTTGTGCCGAGGACGGCGACAGCCCGACATGCTCGGCGAGCTCGCTCAGCGTGATGGTAGCGTCCTGCTGCATCAGCCTGAGGATATTGCGGTCCGCCTTGGTCAACGCCATGGGTAATTTTCCCATCTCAAATCGCTAATCGGGAGATATTTCCGCATGCTCCGATATCTTCAGGAATAACGCCAGCTTTTCCTTGCCATGCTTTTGAAATGACTCAACAACAGCTCGCTCCCTCCGCCGACGGCATTCTGGCCGCCTTCCGCGCCATTGATCCGGTTTTTACCAACAGCCCGCTGATCGAACAGCAGCCGGCCAATGCCGAACTCGGCCTGCGGCCCTTCGCCAAGGTGGAAACGCTCAACCCTATCCGCTCCTTCAAGGGCCGCGGCACCGACTGGTGGATGCAGAGCGAGCAGCCTAGCGATCATCCGGTCGTTTCCGCCTCGGCCGGCAATTTCGGCCAGGGCCTCGCTTATGCCGGCCGCGCCCGCGGTCGCAAGGTGGTGATCTTCTCCGCCACCACTGCCAATCCCGGCAAGGTGGAGGCTATGCGCCGGCTCGGAGCGGAAGTGCGGCTCGAAGGTGATGATTTCGATGCCGCCAAGGCCGCCGCCCGCGCCTACGCCGACATACACGGCTGCCCTTTCGTCGAAGACGGCGCCCTGCGCACCATCGCCGAAGGTGCCGGCACGATCGCGCTGGAAATCACCGAGCGCCTGTCGCAAGACAAGATCACTCTCGACGCAATCATCGTCCCGCTCGGCAACGGCGCATTACTGACCGGCATCGGCACCTGGATCAGGGCCAAGGCACCGGCCTGCAAAGTGATCGGCATCGTCGCTTCCAATGCGCCGGCAATGAAACAGTCGTGGGAAACCGGCCGGCTCGTCTCGACAGAAACGGCCGATACCGCCGCCGACGGCATCGCCGTGCGCGAATGCGTCGCCTATGCGCTGGATTGCATGAAGACGACCGTCGATGAGGTCTGGGCAGTCAGCGAGGAGGCGATCCGCAGCGCGCGAGCTCTCTCTCTCACCCATTACGGCCTCGTCGTCGAAGAGGCAGGCGTTGCCGGCCTTGCAGGCCTGATCGAGAACGGCGTCAGCCTCAAGGGAAAGACCGTCGCCACGATACTCTGCGGCGGCAATGTCAGGGTCACTGCGCCATAAACAGGGTATTTCCGGTTCCCTCTCCCCGTTTTCACATTGAAGGGCTAAGTAGGGGGAATCGAAACTGCCAGGAGCACCCCATGACCACGCGCCTCGAAACCCTCATCGATCAGGGCACCGGCCGCGAGCCCGCGGATATCGTGCTGAAAGGCGGCAAATTCTTCGATCTCGTCACCGGTGAGCTTGTCGCCTCAGACATCGCCATCTGCGGCGATCGTATTGTCGGCACTTGCGGCGATTACACCGGCAAGACCGAGATCGACATTTCCGGAAAGATCGTCGTCCCCGGCTTCATCGATACGCATCTGCATATCGAAAGCTCTCTCGTCACGCCCCACGAATTCGACCGTTGCGTCCTGCCCTATGGCGTGACGACCGCGATCTGCGACCCGCACGAGATCGCCAATGTCATCGGTGAAGAAGGCATCCGCTATTTCCTCGATTCATCTCTCGAAACGATCATGGATATCCGCGTCCAGCTTTCCTCCTGCGTACCAGCCACGCATCTGGAGACGGCCGGCGCCGATCTGCCGATCGAAAAGCTTCTGCCCTTCCGCGATCACCCGAAGGTCATCGGCCTTGCCGAATTCATGAATTTTCCGGGCGTCATCCATAAGGATCCAATCTGCCTCGCCAAGCTCGATGCCTTTTACGGCGATCACATCGACGGCCACGCCCCGCTGCTGCGTGGAAATGATCTGAACGGCTATCTTGCCGCCGGCATCCGCACCGAACACGAGAGCACCACCGCCGAAGAAGCGCTCGAAAAGATCCGCAAAGGCATGCACGTGCTTGTCCGCGAAGGCTCGGTCTCCAAGGATCTCGAAGCCCTGATGCCGATCATCACCGAGCGCTTGTCGCCCTATCTGGCGCTTTGCACCGACGACCGCAATCCGCTCGATATCGCCGAACAGGGCCATCTCGACTACATGATCCGCACAGCGATCAAGGCGGGCGTCGAACCGCTTGCAATCTATCGCGCCGCCTCGATCTCGGCAGCAAAAGCCTTTGGCCTCACCGATCGCGGCCTCGTCGCGCCCGGCTGGCGCGCCGATCTCGTCATTGTCGACACGCTCGAAAACTGCAAGGCAGAGATCGTTTTCTCCGCCGGCCGCCGCGTGACCGACGAACTCTTCGCCACCCGCAAGCCGATCGCCCCGGTCGGCCTTGACAGCGTCAAGGCGCGTCCCGTCCAGGCCATGCAGTTCGGCGTCCCCTATTCGGAATCGGAAACCCCGGTCATCGGCGTCATGCCCGGAAAAATCATCACCGAACACCGCCGCTACCGCCTTCCCGCCGCCGGCAACCAGGCGGGCGTCGATCTTGACCGCGACATCATCAAGGTCGCCGTCATCGAGCGCCACGGCAAGAACGGCAACCACGCCAACGGCTTCGTTCAGGGCTTTGGGCTGAAAAAGGGCGCGATCGCCTCCACAGTCGGCCATGACAGCCACAATATCTGCGTCGTCGGCGTCTCCGAAGACGACATGGCGCTCGCCGCCAACCGGCTGGGAGAAATCAACGGCGGCTTCGTCGTCGTCGAGGACGGCAAGGTGACGGGAGAGATCGCGCTTCCCATCGCCGGACTGATGAGCCTCGAACCGTATGAGTGGGTTCGCGACACGCTGCACGACTTGAGAAAACACGCCTATGCCCTTGGAACGACTCTGGAAGAGCCATTCCTGCAGGTCGCATTTCTGCCACTGCCGGTCATCCCGCACCTGAAGATTTCGGATATGGGTATGGTGGATGTCGACAAGTTCCAGCTGATTTGAGGGGCCCAAATTCGCCTCACCCAAAGCCCCTCATCCGCCTGCCGGCACCTTCTCCCCGCAAGCGGGGAGAAGGACACCAGCCGCAACCTCAGTGCCGAAATCGGCCACGTCCCCTCTCCCCGTCATTACGGGGAGAGGGTTAGGGTGAGGGGCAAACCACAGCAACGTCCGCCTACCCCTTAAAAAACGCCAGCAGATCGGCATTGATGATATCCGCATGCGTCGTCGCCATACCATGCGGCAGCCCGTCATAGACTTTCAGCACCCCGTTCTTCAGAAGCTTGGACGAGAGCGGCGCGGAATCCTCGAATGGCACGATCTGGTCATCCGTCCCGTGCATCACCAGCACCGGCACATCGATCACCTTGAGGTCTTCCGTAAAATCCGTCTCCGAAAACGCCTTGATGCAGTCGTAATGGGCTTTGGTGCCGCCCATCATGCCCTGCCGCCACCAGTTGCGGATCACCCCTTCGGAAACCTCCGCTCCCGGCCGGTTATAGCCGTAGAAAGGGCCGGTCGGGATATCGAGGAAGAACTGCGCCCGGTTCGCCGCCTGCGCCTTGCGGAACCCGTCGAACACTTCGAGCGGCAACCCGCCGGGGTTCTTGTCGCTTTTCACCATGATCGGCGGCACCGCCCCGATCAGTACTGCCTTGGCAACACGCCCCTGCGGCTGGCCGAACTTGGCGACATAGCGCGTCACCTCCCCGCCTCCAGTCGAATGGCCGACATGGATTGCGCCCTTCAAGTCGAGATGCGCCGCAAGTTCCGCCATGTCGGCGGCATAGGTGTCCATCTCGTTACCGGTTGCCGTCTGGCTGGAACGCCCGTGCCCGCGCCGGTCATGCGCGATCACTCGATATCCCTCGTGAAGGAAGAACAGCATCTGCGCATCCCAGTCATCGGCGGACAACGGCCAGCCATGATGGAAGACGATCGGCTGGGCGTCCTTCGATCCCCAGTCCTTGTAAAAGATCTGCGTGCCGTCCTTGGTGGTGATGAAACTGCTGCTCATGATTTTCCCTCAAGTTGATCTGGCAAAATGCATGCGAAGTCTTTTATTGCGGCACGTGGCTGTCCCAGCCCCCGGCGCGGCGTCACGATATGACGGCTTGTCGCGTTTGGGAATTGGTACAAAGGGCTGAAATGCGAACTCACTTCCCCCACTTCGCAAATATTAAACCAATCGGTTGACAATCAAAATAAAGAGGCACACATTCAACCACATGATTGAATTACACACTCACGAAATCGACATCGTCTTCCATGCGCTGAGCGACGCCACCCGTCGCCATATGCTGCGCGAGTTGACGCGAGGCGAACGCACGGTCGGGCAGCTGGCAGAACCGCACGCCATGTCGCTTGCGGCCGCATCGAAACATATCAAGGTGCTGGAAGGCGCCGGTCTGGTGCGGCGGGAAATCCAGGGCCGCACCCATCTCTGCCGGCTTGATCCCGGTCCGCTCGCCACCGCACATGAATGGCTCTCTTTCTACGAACATTTCTGGACGACTCGTCTGGATGCGCTGGAGCACCTGCTGAAGCAGGACGACGCTCGCAAGGCCGCAGCCGATCAAAACGCCAAGATGCCCCCATCGAAACCTGGAAATGACACCTGAATCAAAACTGGGAGAAGACCGATGAACAGCATGAATCTATTGGAAAAATATGGAACCGTGACGGCACCTGCCGAGATCACCATTCAGCGTAAGTTGCCCGGCCCGATCGAGCGGATCTGGGATTACCTGACCGATAGCGACCTGCGCCGCCAATGGCTTGCCTCGGGCATCATGCCGGAAACAGCCGGCGGCACGTTCGAACTCGTCTGGCGTAACGATGAATTGACCGATGGAGCGGAGGCACGCCCGGAAGGTTTTCCGGAAGAACAGCGGATGACCAGCGATATCCTCCTCTTCGATGCCCCCCACCGCCTGGCCTTCACCTGGCCGCCCCGCGGCGAAGTGGCGATCGAGTTGAAGGCGATAGGTTCGGACGTCCTTCTCACCCTCGTCCACAAGCGCATTTCTGACCGCAAAAACATGACCATGGTCGGCGCCGGCTGGCACATGCATCTCGATATTCTTGCCGCCAAAGCCTCCGGCCGCAAACCGGAACCTTTCTGGCAGGGCTGGCTGAAACTGCGTGAGGAATACGAACGGCTTATCCCCGAATGAAACGTAGAAATTCGAAAACACCGCGCCCCGCAGCCTCGCTGCGGGGCTTTTCTTTACCCCGAAAAGCCATGGGGTCTTGAAGATGTCATCTACGTCAGGCAATAGGCCCCTTCAAGTTTTAGAAGAACCGTAAGAAGGCCGATCACGCGAAATGCTGCAGACTCCCTACTACCTCATCGACAAGTCCAAGCTGCTCCAGAACATGGAACGGATTGCCACTGTGCGTGAGAAGTCGGGCGCCAAGGCATTGCTGGCGCTGAAATGCTTCGCCACCTGGTCCGTCTTCGATTTCATGCGCGACTACATGGACGGCACGACCTCCTCGTCGCTCAACGAAGTCCGCCTCGGCCACGAACGTTTCGGCAAGGAAACCCACGCCTATTCCGTCGCCTATGCCGATTACGAGATCGACGAGGTCGTGTCGCACGCCGACAAGATCATCTTCAACTCGATCGGCCAGCTGCAGCGGTTCGAGAGCCAGTCCTCCGGCATCACCCGCGGCCTGCGCCTCAACCCCGGCGTATCATCATCGTCCTTTGACCTCGCCGATCCGGCCCGCCCCTTCTCGCGCCTTGGCGAATGGGATCTAAAAAAGGTCGAGCCGGTCATGGACATGATCACCGGCTTCATGATCCACAACAACTGCGAGAACAAGGATTTTGCCCTGTTCGACCGCATGCTCGGCGATATCGAACAGAAGTTCGCACCGCTCCTGAAAAAGGCCGAATGGGTCTCGCTCGGCGGCGGCATCCATTTCACCGGCGACGACTACCCGGTCGACCAGTTTGCCGAACGCCTCAAGCGTTTTTCGGGCGAATATGGCGTCCAGGTCTATCTGGAGCCGGGCGAAGCCTCGATCACCAGATCGACGACGCTGGAAACCACCGTCCTCGACACGCTTTACAACGGCAAGAACCTTGTCGTGGTGGATAGTTCCATCGAAGCGCACATGCTGGATCTCCTGATCTATCGTGAGAATGCCAAGGTTCACCCCAACCAGGGACCCCATCGTGCGATGGTCTGCGGCAAGTCATGCCTTGCCGGAGACATCTTCGGGGAATTCGATTTCCCCGAAGAAGTAAAGGTCGGCGACCGCATCTCGTTCCAGGATGCTGCCGGCTACACGATGGTCAAGAAAAACTGGTTTAACGGCGTGAAAATGCCGGCAATCGCCATCCGGGAACTGGATGGCAGCCTCAGGACGGTCCGTGAGTTTGACTACACGGACTACGAACAGAGCCTTTCCTGATTATCCGGGCTCGAGGAGCCCTCAGGACAAGACTTTCTGACGATTGGACGCAAGGAGTGGTCCCCAGAATGAAAAAGAACGTGCTCATCATCGGCGCCGGCGGCGTCGCACAGGTCGTTGCCCACAAGTGTGCGCAGAACAACGATGTCCTTGGTGACATCCATATCGCATCGCGCACCAAGTCGAAATGCGACGCCATCATCGCTTCGGTTCACGAAAAGAAGGCGATGAAGCAGGAAGGCGTGCTCGAAGGTCACGCGCTCGACGCGCTCGACATTGAAGCCACCAAGGCCCTGATCGAGAAGACCGGCAGCCAGATCGTCATCAACGTCGGCACCGCCTTCTTGAACATGTCGGTCTTACGCGCCTGCATGGATACCGGCGTCGCCTATATCGACACCGCCATCCACGAAGAGCCGAACAAGATCTGCGAGACCCCGCCGTGGTACGGTAACTACGAGTGGAAGCGCGCTGCTGAGTGCGAGGAAAAGGGCATCACCGCCATCCTCGGCGCCGGTTTCGATCCGGGCGTCGTCAACGCCTATGCGCGTCTGGCCAAGGACGAATATCTCGACACCGTCACCGACGTCGATATCGTCGACATCAATGCCGGCAGCCACGGCAAATATTTCGCCACCAACTTCGACCCGGAAATCAACTTTCGCGAATTCACCGGCGTGGTTTACTCGTGGCAGGGCGGCGAATGGAACGTCAACAAGATGTTCGAAATCGGCAAGGACTACGACCTGCCGGTCGTCGGCACGCGTCGCGCCTATCTCTGCGGCCATGACGAAGTGCATTCGCTGGCCAAGAACATGGACGGCGCCGACGTGCGCTTCTGGATGGGCTTTGGTGATCACTACATCAACGTCTTCACCGTCCTGAAGAACATCGGCCTGCTCTCCGAACAGCCGGTCAAGCTGGCCGACGGTTCCGAAGTCGTGCCGCTCAAGGTCGTAAAAGCCTGCCTGCCCGACCCGTCGTCGCTGGCACCGGAATACGAAGGCAAGACCTGCATCGGTGACTTCGTCAAGGGTACGAAGGACGGCAAGGAACGCACGGTGTTCATCTACAACGTCGCCGACCACAAGGAAGCCTTCAACGAAGTCGGCAGCCAGGGCATTTCCTACACCGCAGGCGTTCCGCCGGTCGCAGCAGCGATGCTCGTCGCCACCGGCGAATGGGACGTAAAGAAGATGGCAAACGTCGAAGAACTGGCACCGCGCCCGTTCCTCAACATCCTGAACAAGATCGGCCTGCAGACCTGCATCCGCGACGAACAGGGCGAGCGCGAACTGCATTTCGATTGAGATGCAGGCGTTGTTTACATGCTGAATTAAAGAAAGGCCCGCGAGCGATCGCGGGCCTTTCCATTTGATAGGTCGTCATCCTCGGGCTTGTCCCGAGGATCTACTGCCGTCCCAGTTCTGGTGATACGGTCAGATCCTCAGGACAAGCCCGAGGATAAGAGCGTGGCAAACTGGCGCCCGCCTTCCAAGTTAGCCTTCAAACCCGTGCGCAGAACACGTCCACTGCATCCAGCACCACCGCCTCGTTCTCCAGCCGCGACACAAAACCCGGCATGTCCAGCGGCGTCACGGAAGCGAACCGTGCCGGCAGCGTGAACTTCTGCCTCTCGCGTGTCAGGTTGAACACGAACAACAGCCGCTCCCCGTCCTTCTCGCGTGTGAAGGCCAGCAGATCCTGGTTGGTCTCGATGAACGCCATGTCGCCATCGACGAGCGACGCATGCGCCTTGCGGAAGGCGAGCGTCGCCCGGTAGTGAGCGAGCACGGATGTCGCCAGCCTCTCCTGCACATCGACCGCGCGGGCGGCATGCTCATTCGGCACCGGCAACCATGTCGTGGAACCCTCGGTAAAGCCCGCATGAGGAGCCTTTGCCTCCCACACCATCGGCGTACGGCATCCGTCGCGGCCCTTGAAGGCCGGCCAGAAGCGGATGCCATAGGGATCGCGCAGATCCTCGAAGGCAAGCTCCGCTTCGGTCAGCCCCAGTTCCTCGCCCTGATATAGGCAGATCGAACCGCGCAAGACCGAAATCAGGCTGATCGACAGCTTGGCGACCCGATCCTGTTCCTCAGGCGTCTCGATGAAACGGGTGACGTGACGGATGACATCGTGATTGGAAAAAGCCCAGCAGACCCAGCCTTCGCTCACCGTGTCCGCCACCGTCGTCATGATCTTGCGGATGTAACCCGCATCGAAGGCAGGGCCCAGAAAGTCGAACGTGTAGCACATATGCAGCTTGTCGCTGCCGGTCGTATATTCCGCAAGGGTTTTCAGCGAGCGCGGTCCATCACCCACCTCACCCACGGTCATCCGGTCATCATAGGTATCGAGCAATGCCCGAAGCCGCTTCAGGAAAGCGATATTTTCCGGCTGCGTCTTGTCGTAGAGATGGTTCTGCATCGAATACGGATTGGTATCGGTCTCCATGCCCGCGCCATCGGTGTCATAGACCATCGGCGGGTTGTTCCGCAGTTGCTTGTCGTGGAAATAATAGTTCACCGTATCGAGCCGGAACCCGTCCACCCGACGATCGAGCCAGAATTTCACCGTATCCAGCAGCGCGTCCTGAACCTCGGGATTGTGGAAGTTGAGATCCGGCTGCGAAATCAGGAAATTATGCATGTAATATTGCTTGCGCACGCCATCCCATTCCCAGCCCGGCCCGCCGAAGATGGAGAGCCAGTTGGTCGGCGCGGTCCCATCCGGCTTCGGGTCGGCCCAGACGAACCAGTCGGCTTTGGGATTGGTGCGACTGGTGCGGCTTTCGATGAACCACGGATGCCGGTCGGATGTGTGGGAGATTACCTGGTCGATGATGACCTTCAGGCCCAGCCGGTGCGCTTCGTCGATCATCTCGTCGAAATCGGCAAGTGTGCCGAACATCGGGTCGACATTGCAATAATCGGAAACGTCATAGCCCATATCGGCCATCGGCGAGGTGAAGAAGGGCGACAGCCAGATTGCATCGACGCCAAGCGAGGCGACATGGGCCAGACGCCGGGTAATGCCCTTGATATCGCCTAGTCCGTCGCCGGTCGTGTCCTGGAATGAACGCGGATAGATCTGGTAGATCACCGCCCCGCGCCACCAGTCCGTGCCTGCGCCTACGGCTTTCTTCTGCACTTCCGTCGCCATACGATCATGCTCCCTTATGCGATGTTCCAGCCCCAACCTAGAGCCCCTGCGACAAAAGACAACGCGTATTGAGCCCCCCGCACGGACTTGTCAGACACGGTGCGAAAGCTTATGCGACCACAGGACTTTACCGGAGGGACGATATTTTGGCAGGCAGACTTCTTTCTATTGGCGAATGCATGGTGGAACTGTCGCAGGCGGGTGAAGGCCTGCTGCGCAAGGGCTTTGCCGGCGATACGTTGAACACGGCCTGGTATGCCCGCGCCTGCTTCCCTTCAGACTGGTCGATCGACTATTTCACCGCAGTCGGCGATGATCCGATGTCGAATGAAATGCTCGCCATGATGGACGGCGCCGGTATCGGCACCAGCCAGATCCTGCGCATTGCTGGCAAGACGCCCGGTCTCTACCTCATCACATTGAAGGACGGCGAGCGCACCTTCAGCTACTGGCGCGACACGGCTGCAGCAAAGAAGCTGGCCGACGACGCCGATCACCTGCGTGCCGCGATGGAGAGTGCTCAGATCATCTATTTCTCCGGCATCACGCTCGGCATTCTGGCACCGGAAGCAGTCGATACGCTTCTCGCGGAGGCCCGCCGAGCCAAGGCGTCCGGCAAGACGGTCGTCTTCGACCCGAACATTCGCCCGCGCCTGTGGCCAAACAAGAACCATATGCTGAAGACGATCGAAGACGGCGCCCGCGCCTCGACGCTCGTATTGCCGAGCTTCGACGATGAAGCCGTTCATTTCGGCGACAAGGATGTGGCCGCAACGATTGCCCGCTACAAGGCACTGGGTGTCGAGAACGTCGTGGTCAAGGATGGCCCAGGTGGTGTTACGCTGGCATTCGGTTCCACGCCCGTCGACCACGTCCCGTCGGTCAAGGTCGACAAGGTCGTCGACACGACAAGCGCCGGCGACAGCTTCAACGGCGGTTTTCTGGCCAGTCTCGCCAAGGGCGGCACACCGGCAGAAGCAGCCGCTTATGGTGCCGCTGTCGCATCCACCGTCATCTGCCATCACGGCGCACTGATCAGCCCGGATCTGCTGCCGAAGTAACGAAGACCAATAGAGAAGAAGAGACGGTCAGAAACCGATCGTCTCTTCGAACTCGTCCCAGGACTGGTACATCGCATAACGGCCGATGCCGCGGATCGGGATATGCCCGTAATAGGGTGAAAGCTGCAGTTCGGAGAAAAGCTCGCTACGCTTGGCAACCGCACCGACATAGATTGCCGATGCAAGCCCGGTGCGGTTGGCGCCGTGTTCGCAGTGTATCAGGATCGGCTTTTCTGCCGTCCTCATGATTTCGGCCAGCCGTTCGCTCTGTTCGACCGGCACGAATTTTCCGGAGCTTAGCGGAAAATCGATCAGCGTAACGCCGTTCTCTTCGGCCGACGCCTTCTCTTCCTCATACCAATCCCCGCGGCGCTCATTGCGCAAGTTTATGATCGTCTTGACGCCGTATCGCGTCGCCGCCTTGTCGATCTGCGCGTCACCCGGCTGGCCCGAGCGGTAAAGCTCGCCCGGAATGACTTCATGGAAATTACCGATCATCTGGTTGACGCCCATATGGATGCCGATAGCGGCAATCGGGGCGATAAGAACGGCAGCGGCAATCTTGATCGAACGCAGGGTCACTGAAGTCACTCACAACATCATATGCCGCTGAGATAAGACTTCATCTGCAGCACTGCAAACACGAAATGACGGTCCGCATCATTTAACCAGATGAGAAGGCGATGAGGAGCCCCATGCAACGACCTTCGGGGCATGCTTCATCCGCCTGTCATGAACTTTGCCGATAGAGGGCTGTAACCGCATCCTTTCGCGCGAGTCGCCAAGGAAGCGACCACCGGATCGGCAACGAGGCTTTGGGCCACGCATGACCAGAATTACCATCGTGACAGATGCATGGTACCCGCAGGTAAACGGCGTCGTCCGCTCGATCGAGAACACCAACCGCGAACTGACCCGCATGGGCGTCGAGGTGGTCATGGTCACGCCGAAGGATTTTCACAATATCCCCTGCCCCACCTATCCAGAAATCCGGCTTTCGGTCACCACCTTTGCGCAGGTCGCTGGCGCAATCGAAAAGACCCTGCCGACCGCCGTCCATATCGCCACCGAAGGGCCACTCGGCCTAATGGCCCGCCGCTGGTGCCTGAAGAACGGCATGCCTTTCTCGACCAGCTACCACACCCGCTTTCCCGAATATGTGGCAGCCCGCTTTCCTGTTCCTATCCGCTGGATGCAGGCCTTTGTCCGCTGGTTCCACAATGCCGGCAATGGCTGCATGGTCGCGACCGCGAGCCTCGAGCGCGAACTATCAAGGATAGGCATCCGCAATCTCCTGCGCTGGAGCCGTGGCATCGACCAGACCACGTTTCACCCGATGAACCTTGAGGAACGTCCCTTCGATCTCCCTCGCCCCATTTTCCTGACCGTCGGTCGCGTTGCGGTCGAAAAAAACCTCCCCGCCTTTCTCGATCTCGACCTGCCCGGCTCAAAAGTCGTGGTCGGTGATGGCCCGGCGCTCGCGGACCTGAAGAGACGTTATCCGAACGTGCTTTTCACCGGCATGAAGACCGGTGAGGATCTGGCCCGCGCCTATGCCCAGGCAGACGTCTTCGTTTTCCCGTCAAAGACCGACACGTTCGGCAACACCATTCTCGAAGCGCTGGCGAGCGGCGTTCCCGTCGCAGCCTATCCGGTCATGGGACCGGTCGACATTATCGAGCAAGGTTCCGGCGCAGGTGCGCTGGATGACGATCTCAAGGCCGCATGCCTGAGAGCACTCGGTTGCCGTCGCGAGGACGCAAGCCGGCTTGCCCGCAGCTACACCTGGGAAGCGGCCTCGAAACAGTTTCTCGGCAATGTCCTCAAAGCCCAGGCCAACCGCGCGTTGCCCGCAGCAGAATGAATTGCCATCATCGCAGATGCGATAGGCACTTCAACGAGTTTTAGGATTACAGCGGTTCAGCCGCCATTCCCGTCACGCTGGCGAAAATAGAAAACGCTGCCGACACCAAGACAGATAGCCGCGACGAGACCCACAGCAATCATGATGATCCTCCCGATCATGAATCGGCGCTGCAAGGCAGCCCGATCGAAATCCGGCTTGCAGGTCCTCCAACCGCACAAGCCAGAGATGCAGTGCATCACGATTTACTAAAAAGTGCAAGCTGACGTCCTGATGGTTGACCTCAGCGATATCGGGAGCGGTTCAGATCCGCCAGTGAAGAAGCTTAGCGCTTCTTCCTGCGGTTCTCGAACGGGTTGTCACCTGCCTTGAAATGGATGCGGATCGGTACGCCCGGCATCTGGAAATCATTGCGCAATCCGTTGATCATGTAGCGGATATAGCTTTCCGGCAAAGCATCTGGACGTGTACAGGACACCATGAAGGCCGGCGGGCGCGCCTTAACCTGGGTCATGTATTTCAGCTTCAGACGGCGGCCGGAAACTGCCGGTGGCGGATGCTGGACCTGCGTTCCTTCCAGCCATTTATTGAGCTTGGCCGTCGAGATGCGCTTGTTCCAAACCTTGTCAGTGGCGACGATTTCCTGCATCAGCTTGTCGAGGCCATAGCCCGTCTGGCCGGAAATCGGCACGGCACGCAGGCCGCGCGCCTGCGGCAAGAGCCGTTCGGTCTTTTCGCGCAACTCGGCCAGAACCGCCTGCGGATCTTCGATCAGGTCCCATTTATTGAACGCGAGCACGGCGGCACGGCCTTCGCGCAAAACGAGGTCGGCGAGCTGCAGGTCCTGTTTTTCGAACGGGATCGTCGCATCGAAGACGATGACGACGGTTTCGGCAAAGCGGATCGACCGAAGTGAATCTGCGACGGACAGCTTTTCGAGTTTTTCAGTCACCCGCGCCTTGCGACGCATCCCGGCGGTATCGAACATCTTGATCGTGCGGCCACGCCAGTCCCATTCGACCGAGATCGAATCGCGCGTAATACCCGCCTCCGGCCCGGTCAGAAGCCGGTCTTCCCCGAGAAAACGGTTGATCAGCGTCGACTTGCCGGCATTCGGTCGGCCGATAATAGCGACGCGCAGCGGCTTGGTCTCGTCATATTCCGCGTCATCGTCAGCTTCGTCGCCGAGAACCGAATCGCGGACGTCGACATCCGTGATCGCCTCATCATCGTCACTGTCTTCCGGGAACGCCCGTTCCTTGCCGATCGCCTCGACGATCGCGTCACGCAGGTCGATCATGCCCTGGCCGTGTTCGGCCGAGATCGGAACCGGCTCGCCAAGGCCGAGCGTGAAGGCATCGTAAAAGCCGCCATCCGATCCCTTGGCTTCGGACTTGTTGGCAACCAGCACGACCGGCTTGCCGGAGCGGCGCAGCAGCTCGCCAAAAGTCTTGTCGAGCGGTGTCAGTCCGGACTTGGCATCGACGACGAACAGCGTCAGATCCGCCTCGTCGATCGCGGCTTCCGTCTGGGCGCGCATGCGGCCTTCGAGCGTATCGGCACCGGCCTCTTCCAGACCGGCCGTATCGATGATGGTGAAACGCAGGTCAACGAGCTTCGCATCGCCCGGACGACGGTCGCGGGTAACACCCGGCGTGTCATCGACAAGCGCCAGCTTCTTGCCAACCAGACGGTTGAAAAGCGTGGACTTGCCGACATTCGGACGTCCAACGATGGCGACGGTGAAGCTCATAGTGTTTTCCTCAAGCCCTTATCCGCAACGGAATTAGGGCGCCTTGCCGGTGGCGGCGATATTGTCGAGCATGATTTGCGCGCGGTTGACAACATTGCGAGGTGCGCCCGCATCGTTTACGATTTGCTGGAACCACTGCTTGGCCTGCGGCATGTTTCCGGCCTTGTAGGCGGAAAGGCCGAGCGCTTCGCGTGCGGAATTGGCCAGAACATGGCCCTGCGCCGAAAGGATTTCCGCTTCGGCCGCAACCTGCTCGTAAGTGCCGGTATCGACCAGAATGAAGGCGGCGCGCATCTTGGCGAGATCGCGGACAGCCTGTGGCGCTGCATTGTCGTTTCCAACTTGGCGGTAGATCTCGACGGCAGCAGCTGCATCACCCTTCGCCTGCTGCACGGAAGCTGCGCGCATCTTTGCGAGTACCGGATAGGCGCCCGTGCCATCCTTCTCGATTGCAGCGAGGGCTGAAAGCGCCTCGTCGTTCTTGCCTTCCGAAGCAAGCGTCAGAGCCGCGATGAAGCGGTCGCCAGACTGCGAAGAGGCATGGTTGTCCCAATATTCATAACCGCGCCAGGCAGCCGTACCGATGACGATCGCCACCGCGACACCAATCGCGATCCGGCCGTAACGCCTCCAGGCGTTCTTCAACTGGTCTGAGCGAAGCTCTTCGTTCACTTCACGGAAAAAACTGTCGTCGTTATGCGCCATCGAAGTCTCCGGCCCGCGTCAAGGGGCCAATCCTGGGTCGGTCGTCCGGCCAAAGCTCCGCCTGAGGCAAACAATTGGTCGGGAAAGCGCCTTCTAGCCTATTTTCCTTAGGATGTAAGGCCCCCCATGCAAAACGAGAGAGCTTATTGAAGCAACGCACTGATAAAGCTCGAAACCCACCGATCACGGACGCGTTACTCTGCCCCTTGCCGCCACAATCAATTAGCGTATGCTTTCGAAGGCGAAATTTCGCGCAATGACATGCATCTCTGGACATGACGGCCAGTGTTTAGCTCTTATTGCCGCCTTCGTGCCGACAGACTGCATCTCGTCATTGCGATCGCTCAGAGGAGACTCGGGAGGTCGGCTCGATGCAAAGAGTTTACGCAGCTCTGGCTTTTGCCACACTGGCAATGTTTATGTGTCCACTATCTGCAGAGGCCGGAGATTGGTTAGATTGGCAGTGGTACGGCATCACCGGCCCCTGTGACGATAAGTGTGCCGTTATGGTTTTCGGGGGCAAGTTTGTCGAAACACCCATGGAGGACATCTTTCTCCGAGGTGATCTCTCCCCTTTCAACTGGGATTACGGCGACAGCGGTTTCATCGGCCTGTCCACATCCCGTACGGTCGCGAGCTTCTGGCGGGAACGTTTTGCGATCGAAACCGAACTCGGTGTCGGCAAGCGGTTTGGCAGCATGCACGAATCCGAAGTGTGGGCGGCCCTGTTTCTCCGCTACAGCGATTTCCCCTGGAACGATTACATCTACACGACCATAGCTGCCTCCACCGGCCTCAACTACGCCAGCGGTATTTCGCAGGAGGAAAAGGCCCGCGCAGGCAATGATCGTGGCGACCGGCTGCTGCATTATCTCGCCCCGGAAATCACCTTCGCATTACCTGAGAACAAGTCGAGAGAGCTTGTCATCCGCTTTCATCATCGGTCCGGTGGCTATGGTTTGGTCAGCGATGCAGATGGCGGCGTCCAGTATTTGACGATCGGGCTTCGGCTGCGGTTCTGATGCCGTTGATTGCTGATAAGCGGCATCCTCTGTGTAGGCAATCAAAGCTTCGCCTTATTCGCTGGTCAAGAGCACTCGGATATTGCCAGTTCATTCGTAGAATCAGGAAATAGTGATGCGTCTTCGACCCTTGGCCACCCTGCTTGCCGCCCTCACCTTATCGACAGGTGCAATGGCGCAAGATGTGGGGCAAAGGCCAAAGCAGTTGCTGATGATCTCCTTTGACGGCGCGGGCTCGAATGCCCTTTGGCAGCGTAGCCGCGATTTTGCCCGCAACAACAATGCCCATTTCACCTATTTTCTTTCCTGCACGCTGGTCATCCCACGCGCAGACAAGGCCCGGTATCAGGGGCCGGACAAAAAAGCCGGCCGCTCCAATATCGGTTTTGCCCAAGATATTCCCGAGGCCAAGGAACGTCTCGGCCATATCTGGCAGGCGCATCAGGAAGGCCACGACATATCGAGCCACACCTGCGGCCATTTCGACGGCAAGGACTGGTCCGAGGCCGAATGGCGGCACGAGATGACCAGTTTCCACGACGTGATGACCAACGCATGGAAGGCGATCGGCGCATCGTCCGACGAGCCCCAGGGCTGGCGCGAGTTCATCGACAACGACATTCGCGGTTTCCGCGCGCCCTATTTCTCCACCAGCACTGGCATGACGGAGGCGGAGAAGAAGACGGGCTTCCAGTATGACGCAAGCCTCGTCACCAAGGGACCAATGATGCCGGAGACCAAAGGCGACCTTATCCGCTTCGGCCTGCCGCTGATCCCCGAAGGTCCGCAGCAGAGGCCGATCATCGCCATGGACTACAATCTCTTCGTCCGCCACTCGGCCGGCATCGACAATCCCAGCCGCTCGGCCGAGTTCGAGGAACGTGCCTATTCCGCCTTCCGCGCCGCATTCGACAAGCAGTATGACGGAGATCGCATTCCCATGCAGATCGGCCTGCATTTCGTCGAGATGAATGCCGGCGCCTATTGGCGGGCGATGGAACGGCTCGCCTCGGAAGTCTGCAACAAGGCCGATGTCGCCTGCGTCAGCTATACGGAAGCGATCCGTATGCTGGGTGAGCGCCATTCGTCACCGGCAAACGCCAGCAATTCCGCCGGATAATCGCTATTTGCTGCACTGCCGCAAAATTGCCGCTCACGCGATATTTATCTCTTGTCCCTAGTCTCGGTAGCTTACGCCGCTTCCGACCACCTCCTGCGCACGGTATTACAATTCCATGACACGACTGATGACGTCACGCCTGATCAAGCTTCTGCCATGGCTGGCGCTCGCGGCCATCATCTTTGCAACGGTCTCGCCGATACGCCTGCGCCCGCAGGATTTCGCCTCGGTGGACATCGATCGCGCTGGTGCATTTGCCGCCATGGCGCTGCTTTTCATGCTGGCCTACCCGCGGCAATGGCTACTTTGCTGCATCCTCGTCATCCTCGGCGCCGGAGGCATCGAACTGCTGCAATACCTGTCGCCGACCCGGCATGCCCATCTCGATGATGCCGTGGTCAAGGCCGCAGGCGCTGCTATCGGCTGCCTGATGGGCTGGACGCTCAACCGCATGATCGCCCGTTTTCGCGCACCCGTCGCGGCCTGACCAATCTTCCACCCAACCGTGGACAAATGCCGCGATCAGGCGTTCCGGCATTCCAAATTCCAATCGCTTACGTCTTTTTCATCCCCGCCTTGTCCCCGCCCCCAAAACCGGCGCGATAATCGGCCCGTCATCGGATGGGAAACCGGGAACGCGAACCGGCCTCCTCAACGGGTTCGAAGAGCCAGGTTCCGGTGATGGTCGCGGACGGTGTGAGCGGAGAGCCTGACAAGCCCTCCAAAAGCCATCGGAAGCGGTCGGGGCAGGCAAAACCTGAAACACCCAATGCAATCGAATATCTGCCTGCCTCATTCCCAACACGGGCAGATCGCACCGGCCACTCTCGATCATCAGGCCAACGCGATCCCCGAAACGCAGAACCGCGCCGGATCGACAAATCCGGCGCGGCCAAAACTGCGTGCTTTCTATGACGGAGGATCATGTCGGCTTGTTCGCCGCCATCTCGCCACCTTCGGCTTCGCGCATCAGATAGCGCTGGTCGATAGCGGGCAAGTCCCCGTCATAGATGACCGCTTCAAACGCTTTCAGACGCTTGTAGATGGACATCAGCTCAACGATCGTTGTCCAGGAATTGATGAGATACTGGAACGAGCCGCGCACCTGATCGAAAACATTGCCGATCTGGGTGAACACACCAAGCGTCACCTTGCCAGCAGCGATCGACGGGATCAGCACGAAGAGGCTGTAGATATTGTCAGCCTGCAGATAAAATATGCGGGCGATATTGAAATAGAGATAGTGGAAGTAAAGCCGGAAATAGTTCTTGCGAACATTGGCGAAGAGTTGGGCAACCGTTGCCGGCTCTGCACGGTCTTCATGGTCTTCCCCGTAAACCAGCTCCTTGCGATAGGCGGCTTCCACGCGCTGATTGCGGAACTCCAGACCTGGTAGCTTGATCCCGACAAGAGCCAGAAAACCCGTTCCGAACAGCGACCAGAGGATTGCCGCCCATACCAATGCATGAGGGATCTCGCCGACGATCGGCAGTTCCGTGATGGTTTCCGAGAAGGTGAACAGCACCGGAAGAAAGGCGATCAGCGTCATGATCGCGCGGACGAAACCTACACCGAGGCTCTCCACGGTCGAGGAAAAGCGCATCGTGTCTTCCTGAACGCGCTGCGAAGCACCTTCGATATGGCGCAGCTTGGTCCAGTTGGCCATGTAGAATTCGTTCATCGCCGTGCGCCAGCGAAAGATGTAATGGCTGACGAAGAACAGGTTGAGCACACCGACCGTGACGGCAAGGAAAAGAATGCCGGCAACCCCCAAGAGACCCACGTAGAGCTGCTCTGCCGTAACCGGAGCGGTCTTTGCCAGCGCCTGCTGAATGAGGTCGTAATAGGGTCCGTACCAGGCATTGAGCGCAACGCTGACCTGCACAGAAAAATAGGTTGCGAAAATGATCAGTGCACTGCCGAGAATGGACCAGTTCTGCCAGCGGTGAGGTGCATAGACAAACCAGAAGGCTGCAAAAAGCGCGGTCGCAACGGCGTAGTAGATATAGAACCACAAGAACGGCCGGGACCAGAACAGAGCAATGCCGATAGGCGGGGTAGTTCCTTCAGGAGCAGCCAAACCGAGATATGCGCCCAACTGGGAACCGCCTGCATACCAGGAGAGGATGCAGAGCAATGACCAGGCGGCCGCGGAAATGAAGAAAAACTTCGGGCGGGGAAAGAAGGAATGGAACACGGAGCGGATGCTTTCCTGAGTTCGGAGCTGCGGGGTGCGGTGTTAGGGCGCGAAATTATGGCAATCGCGTGGATGCGGCAATGGCCGCACCGCTTTGTTACGCATTTGTAACCACGTTCCTACTCAAGGAATACGTTTCGCCACGATTGCCGCCAGCACGACGCAGACGACGAGCACGCCCGTCGCGATCAGCGTCGGAAGCGCGAAACTGCCGCTCTTCTCAGCAGCCCAGCCGGCCACCAGCGGGCCGACGATCTGCCCGACGCCGAAAGCCGCCGTCATTGCGGCAAGCGCCCGGCGCGGGCTTTCAGGCGCAAGCTTGCCGCCCAGCTGCAACCCGTAGGCGGTAATCACCATGAAGGTTGCGCCGAGCAGCAATCCGCCAAACAGCGCACCGGCGGTCGGTGGCAGAAGAACCGAACAGACGACACCGATAGCAAGCACCGTCATCGCCACCGTGTAGGATCTGGCAAGCCCGGCACGGACTGCCAGCGGATGCCAGACGAGAAGTGACACGGCAGCGGCACAGCCGGTCACGAACCATGCAAGAAATTCGATCACCGGCCCCGCATCGCCCTGCCTTGCGATCGTCACTAGGAATGTCGCGGTAATCACATAACCGAAGCCGAACAGGCCATAGGATGTCGTCAGCAGCACCAGCGGCAGCTTCCATCTGAGCGCAGGCTCCACCCGACGCTCCGTCATGCCATGCGGGCGCGGCAGCATCCATTGCACGACAAGCACCGCCGCAAGCGTGATCGCGGCACCCGCCAGCCAGTTGATCCGCCAGCCATGCGCCGCATCACCCGCCGATGTATTGACGATCAGCGCCAGCGCCGAGGACAGTGCTATCCCCGCCCCCACCCCGCCGAAATGCAGGAAATTCACGACATGCCCTCGGCTGCCGCAGTTGCGTGCAAAGGGAAGCACGATCGACGAGGTCAGGATCATCGCCAGCGCGCTTGCCAGCCCCGCGAGGAAGCGGATGACGACGAATGCCGGCACCGATGTGGTGAGAGCCATCGCCGCCAGCAGGATCGCGGTCGCCATCAGCGAGGACAAAGCGATCACTCGTTCGCGCCCGGCCGCCCAGCCCTGCCCCGCCAAAATCGCGCCGGCCAGATATCCGGCAAAATTGCCCGCGGCGATATAACCCGCATCGGCCGACGAAATCGGAATCCCTGCAATCATGCCCGGCAGGACCGGAGTGTAGAAGAAGCGGCCGAAGCCCATGGCCGCGGCCATGGCGATTGCGCCGGAAAGGCCGACGAGACGAAGGTTCAAGCGAGGGGTCGTGTCCATGGCCTGCTTATGGCAGCGCAACATAGGCCGCACAAATCAGCATTATTCATCGTTGTCGGAATATTTTGAATGATTCTACGCGAAAAGCAGGTGCAGTAACGAATTGGTGCGCCGCATGCGGTCATTTGTCTTGTTGTTGACACGAATGATCGTCATGGTCTGCTTCGTGCCAAATCAACAGACGGGAGGCGCAAAATGGATCGTGACCTGACCGTATCGGAAGTGCTGGTGGACCCGCTGATCGCGCAGCTGCGCAAGGCGGACCTGATCGGCAATGCCGCATTCGCTCAACTGATGGAAAGTGCCGCTCGCATTCATGCGCGCCGCTCGATCGATACTCTAGGCGAAGAGCGTGTGAGCGCCTTCTATTGCGCTATCGAGGCGGCCAATCGCGCCGAATCCTGCGTTCGCTAAAAGCGTTTCCGGTCGCCGCTTTCGCCGCGACCGGCTTATGACAATCCTTAATTCGCCAATGTCAGGATAAGCGGCCCGCTCTTGGTCGCGACGATCGTGTGTTCGTATTGCACGGTCGGGGCGTTCGGGTCGCTGTAGAGCGTCCACGGATCGTCATTGTCGCCATCTTCCGCCCATGTGCCGCCGAGCGAAAGAAACGGCTCGACGGTGAAGACAAGGCCCTCCTCCATGATCCGGCGCTCGCTCTTTTCCGGCCAGGTCGGGATTTCCTTCGGCTCGTCATGCAGAGTCAGGCCAATGCCGTGGCTCGAAAGATTGGTGATCAGCGTATAGCGGTTCTTTTTGGCGAACGCGCCGATCGCATTGCCGATACCTGCGATCTTGTTTCCGGCCTTCACCTGCTGCAATCCGGTCCAGAGCGCCCGTTTGCCGTCGCGGCAAAGCTTCTCGATCTCGCGGCGAACCGGCGGCACCGCATAGGATGCGCCGCAATCGCCGAAGAAACCGTCCTTCACGGCAGAAACGTCGATATTGACGAGATCACCTGCCTTGATCACCCTGCCGCCCGGAATGCCATGCGCAACCTCTTCGTTGACGCTGATGCAGGTCGCACCGGGAAACTGGTAGCAGGTCTCGGGCGCCGATTGCGCGCCGTTATCCTCAAGCAGCTTGCGGCCGATATCGTCCAGTTCCTTGGTGGTGATCCCAGGCTCCAGTGACTTCGCCATCGTCTCCATCGCCTGGGCGCAGAGCCGGCCGATCGCTTTCAGCTTGTCGAGTTCATCTTCACTGGAGATTACCATTGCGGGTCGTTTCCTTGTCTTCGTCTTTTTAGTTCGCCTGCGATGTGGCCCGCTCAGCCGATCCGGTCAATTCCTTTCTGACGATCGGCGCCACCTTCGTGCCGTAAAGCTCGATGCCGCGCATGATCTGGTCGTGCGGCATAAGCCCGATCGCCATCTGCAGCAGGAACCGGTCCATCTTGAACACGCTGTGGGCGGCAATGATCTTTTCGGCCACCAGTTCCGGCTCGCCGACGAAAAGATTGCCAAGCGCAGAGCGAGCCTGATCGAAATGTGCCCGGCTCGTCGGCCCCCAGCCCCGTTCGCGGCCAAGCCGGTTCATCACTTCCGACTGCGGACCGTAGAACTGGTCTGCCGCCACCTGTGTGGTGTCGGCAATGAAACCGTGAACATTGATGCTGGTCTTCAATTTCGCCGGATCGTGACCGGCATTCTCGCCCGCTTCGCGATAGAGATCGGCAAACGGCTTGAAGCGCGGATATTCGCCGCCGATGATCGCGATTGCCAATGGCAGGCCGAGCGAACCGGCGCGCACCACCGATTGCGGTGTGCCGCCGACCGCGATCCAGACCGGCAATTGCTGCTGCAACGGCCGCGGATAGACACCGTGCCCGTTGATCGGCGCCCGCATCTGCCCCTTCCAGCTGACGATCTCTTCGTCGCGAAGTTTTAAAAGAAGGTCCAGCTTTTCGGTGAAGAGTTCGTCATAGTCTCCCAGATCGTAACCGAACAGCGGGAAGGATTCGATGAACGACCCGCGCCCGGCCATGATCTCGGCACGCCCGCCGGAAATCAGGTCGACGGTCGAAAACTGCTGGAATACCCGAACCGGATCGTCGGAGCTCAAGACCGTGACGGAACTGGTCAGCCGGATATTTCTGGTGATCGCGGCCGCTGCAGCAAGCACCGTCGAAGGCGACGAGATCACATAATCGGGACGGTGATGCTCTCCCAACCCGAAGACATCGAGCCCCACCTCATCGGCAAGCTTGATCTCCTCGAGAAGATTTTTCAGCCGCCTTGCGCCCTCGACACCCTTGTCGAGCGCAGCCGCGTCCATATCGCCGAATGTATGAAGCCCGAGTTCCATGGAAGATCCTGTCATCTGGACAAAGCTGGAATGTTTCTACACCTCAGATAGAGAGCGGTGGCTCCAAGCGCAAACCGCAAACCATCGAACTTACCGTTCGACAAATTCGATAGCTGGCCTAAGTTCAGGTGCCATATCACTGACAATCATCAAGTTCAGCACCTGTCCCTATTCGCTCAGTCGGGAGATGACATGAGCTTCTTCGAAAGCCTCCTCGTCCTGATCCTTGTGGCGATCATGCTTCTGCAGGTGTCGCGACGGCTGAGGATGCCTTATCCCTCGATGCTGGCGCTGGCGGGAGCCGCCGTGGCGCTCATTCCGGGTACGCCGGTGATCAACATCGACCCGGCAACCGCACTGGCCCTGTTCATTGCCCCCGCCCTTCTCGATGCAGCCTTCGACTTCCCGCTCGGCACGGCCAAGCGCTTCTGGCTGCCGCTCGTCGCCTTCGCCATCGGCGGCGTCATCGTCACCGCCGCATCCGTCGCCTGGGTCGGTTCGACCTTTGCCGGCCTGCCGCTTGCGGCAGCCGTGGTGCTCGGCGCGATCGTCGCCCCGCCGGATGCCGCTGCCGCCACGGCCATGCTCTCTGCCGTTTCGATTCCGCGCGAAACCGACACGATCCTGCGCGGCGAAAGCCTGTTCAACGATGCCGCAGCCCTGCTCATCTTCGATGCGGCGCTTGCGATCCAGTCGGCCGGTCATCTCGATACCGAAGTCGGCCTACATCTGGCGCTCGCGGTGCCCGGCGGCATCATCTTCGGCATTATCGCCGCCCGCCTGATCCGCCGCCTCACGCAGTCGGTCAGCGGCACGCTCGGCGGCAATGTCATGCAGTTTGCCCAGACCTTTCTGCTCTGGATAATCGCCACAAGACTGCATCTCTCCGCCGTCCTCGCCGTCGTTGCCTGCGGCATGACGCTTGCGCAGATGTCCGAGGCGCGTTCATCGGCCCGCATGCGGGTCCAGTCCTATGCGGTCTGGAGCGCCGCCGTCTTCGTCTTGAACGTCATGGCCTTCCTGCTGATGGGCATGCAGGCGCGCGCTATCCTGTCCGACATGGAGCCCGGCCATCTGGGCGATGCCATAACCTTTGCCGGCCTTGTCGTCGTCACCGTCATTGTGGTCAGGCTCATCGTCTGCATCGGCTTCAACCGCATCCACGCCTATTACGCCCGCCGCGCCGGGAGGCCCGAACCGGCCACCATGAAACAGGCGGTGCTTGCCGGCTGGTGCGGCATGCGCGGCCTCGTTACGCTGGCCACCGCCTTTGCCCTGCCGGCGGATTTCCCTCAGCGTGACATGGTCGTGCTTGCCGCCTTCGCCGTCGTTCTTGCAACTCTCGTGGCGCAGGGACTGACACTCATCCCGCTGATCAGATGGCTCGGCCTCGACCGGACGGCGCAAAGCCTGCGCGAAGTCACCAAGCTACGCGCCCATATCGCCCGGGCCGGATTCATGAAGCTCGAAACCGCCACCGGCCCGGAGGCGGAGATGCTGCGCAACAATTTCAAGCTGGAAAAGCACGGCAACCTGCATGCGGAAGGCGCGACCGCGCTCGCCACCTATCGCCGGCTGGCGCTCGATGCGATCAATGCCCAGCGCGAAGCCATCGAACAATTGCGCGAGGACAACAAGCTCACCGTCGACGAATACAATCTCTTCCTCGAGGAGATCGACTGGCGCGAACTTTCCGTCCTGCCGGAAGAACAGCGCCGGATCGAGGAGATCTGACGGGATCCGGCGGCTGAATCATCCTGTCAAGCTGCCGGGATATCCATTTGAAACGACTCCGAATTCCTCAGATCGTTTTCGCCACTTCGGCCATCTGATCGGCAACGATCCCCCAGCCCTCTTCGAAGCCCATTTGCTGATGCGCCTTCATGTCCTCTTCGTTCCAGTGAGCCGCAGTCGCGGTATAGCGCGAGCGTCCGTTGCCCAGATCCTCGAATTCGAGGATGCCGGTCAAGAACGGCTTTTCCGACGGCACCCATCCGGCGGTATAGGCATCGGTGAAGACCAGCTTGCGGCCTGGAACGATCTCCAGATAGACGCCCGGATTGTGGATCTTCTCGCCGTTCGGGCCTTCCATCAGCACGAAACTTTCGCCGCCCGGGCGAAGGTCCGAGCGCGCTTCGGTGACCTTCCAGGGAAGTGGGCAGAACCACTCGCCGAACCGCTCCGGCGTAGTCCAGACCTTGAATAGCTTTTCGGCGGATACGTCGAATTCGCGGGTAAGCTGCAGCGCATAGGTGGCGGTCATGGTTCTGTCTCCCTTCTGAAATCCTGTTCATCGCATCGGATGGTGAACCTAGGACGAAGGAGAAGACAGGAAACCGACAGGGCCTGAGATTTTTTCTCCGGCCCTCAATGACTATCGCAGATAATGGATATGCGGTCGCGCGTGATGCGGCGAGGTTTCCACCCGTGCATCGACCGAGAAGACGTCGCGCAGCAGTTCCTGCGTCACGATCTCTTCCGGCGCACCCGACGCGACGATCCTGCCCTTTTGCATGACGATCAGCCGGTCGCAGAACATCGCCGCGTGATTGAGGTCGTGCAGGGCGATGATGCTCGTCACCGGCAGGCTGGAGACCAAACGCATCAGGCTGATCTGGTGCTGGATGTCGAGATGGTTGGTCGGCTCGTCGAAAATGAGCTCCTGCGGCGATTGCGCCAGCGCACGGGCGATATGTGCCCGCTGCTTCTCGCCACCGGAAAGGCTCTGCCAGCGGTCGTGGCGCTTCTCGATCATGCCGGCACGCTCCAGTGCCTGCGCTACCGCATCGTCATCCGTCTTCGACCAGCCGGAAAACATCGAGCGATGCGGAAACCGCCCGAGCTTGACCACATCGATGACCTTGAGATTGGAATTGGTCGTCGCATGCTGTTCGACGAAGGCGACACGCTGCGCCATCGCGCGGCGGCCGATGCGTTTGATATCCCGACCCTCAAGCGTGACGCTGCCCGAATGCGGCTTCTTCAGCCCTGCAAGCAGCCGTAGAAGCGAAGTCTTGCCGGAACCGTTCGGCCCCAGAAGCCCGAGCATCTGGCCGGGCTGCGCTTCGAAGGAGACGCCGTCGAGAATAGTCTTGGCGCCGATCTTCCAGGTGAGATTTTCGGTCCTGATGCTCATGACACCCTCTGGAAACGATAGAGGATAACCGCAAAGAACGGCACGCCGACGAGTGCGGTGACGACACCGATCGGCAGGACCTGCTGCGGGATCAGAGCCCTGGACGCGATATCCGCCAGCACCATGAAGATCGCCCCGACCACGGCGCAGGCCGGCAGCAGCCGGATATGCAGCGGCCCGACGACGAACCGCGCCGCATGCGGCACGACAAGGCCGACGAAACCGATCGTGCCGACCATGGAGACGATCGTCGCCGTCATCATGGCGGTGAGCGCAAAAAGAATGATCCGCGCCCAAGCGACATTGACGCCGAGCGAGGCGGCCGCCTCATCCCCGAAGGCAAAGGCATCGAGCACCCGCGCATAACACAGGCAGACGATCAGACAGATA
The DNA here is from genome assembly GCF_017313375.1 of Agrobacterium sp. Ap1. Taxonomy (NCBI): domain Bacteria; kingdom Pseudomonadati; phylum Pseudomonadota; class Alphaproteobacteria; order Hyphomicrobiales; family Rhizobiaceae; genus Agrobacterium; species Agrobacterium sp. Ap1. Next base: position 67,564 of record NZ_JAFLMY010000008.1, on the reverse strand, counting down.
CCGACGACGACTGAGACCAGCATGAATTCCGGCCAGCGCACGCCGCCGAAGCTGCCGAGCAGCCAGAACATCACGTCGCGCGCCTGCTGCGCATTGCCGGATGTCGTGACGATATAGGAAGTTGCAGCATTGAAAAGCTGCGAGGCTGCGACACCGGCAAGAATGGTGCGATCCGCCCCGCCCCGCGTGCCGTTGGACAACAGCGCCACGAAGAAGAAGGCAGCAAAGGCGCCCGCGAATGCACCGGCGGACAACGACACCGTACCGGCACCCAGTCCGAGAATGACGATCGCCACCGCCCCTGTCGAGGCGCCGGCGGAAATGCCAAGCACGTAAGGCTCCGCCAGTGGATTGCGCAGCAGCGACTGCATGATCGCGCCGGAAAGAGCCAGTCCCGCGCCGCAGAAGGCAGCGACCAGCGCGCGGCTGAGACGGTAATCCCAGATCACCGTCTCATGGATGCGGTTGAGTTCGATCGCCGTCCAGCCCAGCCGATTGCTTATCGCCGCGTAGGTGGTCGACAGCGGGATCGGCAGATCGCCTATCCCGACACTGACACCGACGACCAGCGCGATCGCCGCAAGCGAGACCAGCAACAGTGCCGAAAACACGACGAACTGCTGGCCCTGGGAATGTATCGAACGGCGATCCTCGCTCACTTCAGGAGACCAAGTGCCTTGAGCTGTTCGGCCACCTGTTCAGCTCCATAAATGGTGCGCACGGTCGGGTTCATCGCCTGGCCGTCCATCACGACCAAAGCCTTGTTCTTGACGGCCTGGATCTGGCTGACGGCCGGATCGGTGGTCAGGAACTTGATCTTGGCTTCCGGCTTGTCGAGTTCCCAGCGGTTGCGGTCGAGATTGGCAACGACGATGACGTCGGGATTGGTGGCAATGATGCTTTCCCATCCGAGCGTCGGCCATTCCGCTTCGGTCTTGATGGCGCTTTCGCCGCCAAGCACATCGGCGATGAAACCGGACGCACCATTCTTGCCGCCGAGATAGGCGTCAGCGGTCGGCGACGGGCTGGAGAACCAGAAGACGTAGGAGAGCTTCTTGCCGTCCTTGGAAACGCTGGCGCGCAGGTCGGCCTCGCGCTTCTTGAAATCGTCGATCAGGGCTTGGCCGCGATCCGAAACGTCAAAGATCTGTGAAAGCTCGGAGATCTCCCTGTAGAGCAGGTCCATGTTCCAAAGCTGCTCTCGGCTGCCATATTCGTTCTTCACTTTTTCGGTGGAGAGGCATGTGCTCGGCGAGATGTAGGACGGCACGCCGACCTTGTCGAAATCCTCGCGCTTGGCAACCTTGCTGGTCGGGCCGATCAGGCTCGGCAGCGCGGCGGCAACGAAATCCGGATTCTGCGCCAGAATGCTCTCGAAGGTCGGGAATTCGACGGTCAGAAGCTTGACCTTCGCATTGGCGGCCTCAAGCTGCGGCAGAACCTTGCTCGGCCAGAATGCCGTGCCGACCATCTTATCCTCGAGGCCGAGCAGCAGCAGGATTTCCGCGCTGTTCTGGCCCAGACCGACTGCCCGCTCCGGAGCCTTGTTGAAGGTAACCGATGCACCGCAATTGTCGATCGTCAGTGGATAGGTAGTGGCGGCATTGGCCGGGCTCATGGCAAGCAGGCTCAGACCCGCGCAGAAGCCGGATACGGCCAGAATGGACTTGGATACAGTCACGACGGTGTTTCCTGAGTTAGTGGCGCGACAATGCGCCCCGCGCTATATCCACGAGCCGGAATTGAAACAAGACCGTTTTCATCATCTTTTTACTGCGACACTGCGCCATCCTGACAAAATGCCGCATCGCCCACTTGTCGCTAAAACATATTTCCCTTATTCACCGCGCCGGGAGGAGCAACAAACAGTTTTGAGGTTCCCGTTGCCTTCCAGCAAGAACACCCCATCCAAAGCCTCTGCAAGCGGTCTCAACCTGAGCCGTCGCCAGCTTCTCGGTTCAGCAGCCGGCGGTGCGGCCGTCGTCAGCACCACTGCAATCCCCTCCTGGGCACAGGCAAGCTCCGACAAGACGGTCGACGTCCTTCTCGTCGGTGGCGGCATCATGAGCGCCACACTCGGCGTGCTTCTCTCCGAACTTGAGCCGACCTGGCAGATCGAAATGATCGAGCGCCTCGACAACGTGGCGATGGAAAGCTCCAACGGCTGGAACAATGCCGGCACCGGTCACTCCGCTCTTGCCGAGTTGAACTACACGCCGGAAGATTCGAACGGCAACGTCCAGATCGCGCGCGCCGTCGGCATCAACGAGCAGTTCCAGATCACCCGCCAGTTCCTGGCGCACCAGATCGACGCGGGCGTCCTGAAGGACCCGCGCTCATTCATCAACTCCACCCCGCACATGAGCTTCGTCTGGGGCGACGACAACATCGAATTCCTCGGCAAGCGCTTCGAAGCGCTGAAGGCGAGCCCGCTGTTTGCCGGCATGCAGTTCTCAACCGATCAGGCCGAGATCGCCAAATGGGTTCCGCTGATGATCGAAGGCCGCGACCCGGCCCAGAAGCTCGCCGCCACCTGGAGCCCACTCGGCACCGACGTCAACTTCGGCGAGATCACCACGCAATATGTCGCCTCGCTGAAAAGCCGCGACACGTTCAAACTGCACACCAATTCCGAAGTCACCGCGATAGAGAAGAATGAGGACGGCACCTGGACCGTCTTCTTCGACGATACCAAGAGCGGTTCGGCCGGTTCGATCAAGGCGAAGTTCGTCTTCCTCGGTGCAGGTGGCGGCGCGCTGCCGCTGCTGCAGATGTCCGGCATTCCGGAAGGCGACGATTATGCCGGCTTCCCGGTCGGCGGTTCCTTCCTCGTCTGCGACAATCCGGAAATCGTCAACCAGCACCTCGCCAAGGCCTATGGCCAGGCGGAAACCGGTGCTCCGCCGATGTCGGTCCCGCATCTCGATACCCGCGTCTTCGATGGCAAGCGCCACATCCTGTTCGGACCGTTTGCAACCTTCTCGACCAAGTTCCTGAAGGACGGCTCGCTGTTCGACCTGCCCTCGACGATCACGCTCGACAACATCTGGCCGATGGCCAAGGTCGGTACCGACGAGTTTGCGCTGGTCAAGTATCTCGCCGGCCAGCTGATGATGTCCGACGACGACCGTCTGGCCGAACTGCGCAAGTATTTCCCGAACGCCAAGGCTGAAGATTGGCGCTTCTGGCAGGCCGGCCAGCGCGTCCAGATCATCAAGAAGGACGCCGAAAAGGGCGGCGTGCTGAAGCTCGGCACCGAGATCGTCGCTGCCGAAGATGGCACGATCGCAGCTCTGCTCGGCGCATCGCCGGGTGCATCGACCGCAGCGCCGATCATGCTCGACGTGCTGAAGAAGGTCTTTGCCGAAAAGCTCAAGACCCAGGAATGGCAGGACAAGCTGCACACGATCGTTCCGAGCTACGGCAAGAAGCTCAACGAGAACCCGGACATGCTGGTCCGCGAATGGGCAGCAACCGAAGAGCGCCTGCAGCTCGCCATCAAGGCCCCGACGATCGACTCGGCAAGCTACGGCCAGCCGGCAGCGGTTGCTCCGGCCGGTGAAGTCAAAAAAGTTCCGGATATCGCCCTCTAAGCTGCGGCGCATCTCGAAAGAGACTGGAAACGGCTCCGCTCACGCGGGGCCGTTTTGCTTTCCGGCTCCACAGCACTACCTTTCACCGCCAAGCATCGATGAACGGCAAACACCGATAAAAAAGGTGGCCCATGAAGGCGATCCAGTTCGAAGCCGAGGTCATCCACTGGCGCGGCCCCGCCCCTTTTTTCTTCGCCCCGCTGCCGAAGGATGAGGCCGACGAAATCGCCCGCCTGTCAAAGCTCCTCACCTATGGCTGGGGCATGATCCCGGTAGACGTTAAGATCTCCGGCACTGAATTCTACACGGCACTCTTCGCCAAGGAGGGCACCTATTTCCTGCCCTTGAAGGACGCCGTTCGCAAGAAAACCGGCATTACCGCCGGCGACATCATCTCGGTCGTGATGACGCTGCGTCCGCCGAAGCGCTGAATCAGGCGCTGAACATCCCACACAGAACTTTCCGTCGAAGGGACCTTTCGTACAGCTCTGGCACCTTATTCGCCTGCTAAGGTCTTGTCCTCGCGAAGAATTTGTCGATGTCGTTCGCCCGCGCTTCCATCCATCTCCAAATCCAGACCATCGCCAGCATTGTGAAAAGCCAGCCGAAGACGACATCTGAAAGGAAATGGGCGCCGAAGAAAACGCGATTAAATGCAATAAACAAAAGACACGGCGTCAGAGCAATCGCCGCGATCCGGCGCAGCTTTGCAGGAACGAGCACCAGAAGGGAAAGCGCAGCAGCAGCAGCAGCAGCCTCTCCGGATGGGAAGGAGCAGTTACGAACACATGCGGCGGAAAACTGTAATACTGGCGTAAAGTCCGCGTTCCCGCCGAATTCGACCAAATCTCGAGGACGCGCTCGACCGATTAAGACTTTCAGGATTTCAACAACGATGATCGGGCCAACGAAAAAGCTCAGGAGAACGAAGAGTGGTTTGTGGGGTTGGCAGAACCGGTATCGTCTTGGCAGGAAGATGTGCAAGCCGATAAGTAGCAGCATTGCAATGATAATGCAGATCAGGCTCTGGCGGCTGAAATCCCTCAGCCCTTTCAAAACCGGTTGTTCCGTCAGAACGAAGACCGCGCCATTGGCAAACCAGCGCGACACAGCCAGATCGATCGTCGGAAATATCATGAAAACAAAGCTAACGCAGATTATCGACCTGGCGATGACGGTCAACGCTCGATTGACGCCTGTTTGGGGGGCGTACCGCCACAGGTCATCGGACGCTACGGACAAGTAGCTGTTTTCTGTTCTTCGCATGCCGGTCTCTCCTGACTGTGGGACAGCGGCTAGGTGGAACCCGAGTGTCAAGAAACGGCGAAGATCGGATCAAGGACCTGTCCGGAATCGGTTATCCGTCCGTCTGAGGATTGTCCGCAATTGCGGAAGCCCATATTGTCCGACGTATTGGCGGCGCAATGTAAAATAGATGAATGGCCGCAAGGCGTTAAAATGAATAACAATCTTGTTCTCATCGTCGAGGATGAGCCGGCAATAGCAAAGATAATTGAAGGATATCTGCTGCGTGAGGGCTTCAGAACCGTGCAGGCCGCTGACGGTGAAACCGCCCTGCAGCATCACGCACTTCTGAAGCCAGACATTGTATTGCTAGACGTACGCATTCCCAGAATAGACGGGTTTGGTGTGCTGGCCCGCCTTCGACAGACGAGTTCCACGCCGGTCATCATGGTCACGGCTCTTGCAGACGACATTGATCGCTTGAGCGGATTACATTTGGGTGCCGACGATTACGTTGTGAAACCGTTCAACCCGCAGGAAGTCGTTGCGCGGGTCAAGGCTGTTCTGCGGCGAGTTTTGGGAGAGCGGCAGGACGCCATTCGCCGTTTCCGTACGATAGAGGTAGATTTCGGCAGCTACGCGGTCTTCATCAACCGGGGCGGGCAGCGTGTCCCCTTGTCCCTGACGCTCAGCGAATTCCGGATTCTCGCACACATGATCCGTCACCCGACCCAAGCATTCGGACGTGCCGATATCCTTGACGCATGCTTGCCTGAAAGTGACGCGCTTGTGCGGACTGTAGACACCCATATTTCCAACCTTCGACGCAAGTTGGAAGAGATCGGAGAAACTGGTTTCTTCCCTGCCGTGCGCGGTGTCGGCTATCGTTTATCCGATCCCCAATGAATATGAGAAAATACAGCGCCCTGCCGCTCGCCACCCTTACTGCGATTGTGATTGCAACAATGCTCATGCTGAGCGTCGGCATCGCCTATCTTGGCGTCACATCGTATTCCAAATACCTAGACGAGAGCATTAACGATGGTCTTCCGCCGGAAGCAGCGGCCGCATACAGAATATTGAATGAGGGTCGGGTTCCGGATGAGGCCTCCCTCAAGACCCTTGTTGAATATTTTGACGCGCAGGCAGCTCCGGCGGATTTCAAAATTCAGATTGCAGCTCTGATATGCGGCCTGCTTTCGGCCCTAGTCTGCGCCGTTATCGGCATCTTTCTGGCGAGACGGATCGCACGCCCACTGGAAGATCTGACGATTGCCGCCGAAGCCCTCAAGTCTGGCGATTTTTCAGCTCGCGTCTCTGCGTCATCGAGCGGGACTTCCGAAGTATCAAGCCTTGTCGAGACATTCAACGCGCTGGCGACAAGCCTCGAAAGGATGGAAGAAAGACTGCATTTCAACAACATGGCGGTTGCGCACGAGCTGCGTACACCGCTTACCATCCTGCAAGGCGCGTTGCAGGGCATGCTCGACGGCGTTTTTCCATTGGATCGAAAAATCTTGGCCGATCTTCTGCTTCAGGTGGAAGGTCTGGGGAAGATTGTGGAAGACTTGCGCACCCTGTCGTTGGCTATCGGTCAGCAACTCGTGATGCAACGCCAGATTCTCGATGTGGCGGAAATCGTGGAGAACGTTCTCTCGGCGGCCAAGCCCATGCTTGACGCCAGCAGGTTGGAGGTCGAAACAGGCCTGCACCCCGCCCCCATATCCGCAGACCCCTCACGGATTCGTCAGGCCGTTCTGGCGCTCATGGAAAACGTAAGCCGCTATGCTGAAACCGGCGGTTGGCTGCGTTGTGAGACAGAGCGACTCCCGGACGAAAGCGTAATCATCCGCGTGCTTGATCGCGGCCCCGGTTTTCCCGAGGATATGGAGGCGGTTGCCGTCAATCCATTTTGGAGAGGTGATCCGTCCCGGTCACGCGAAACGGGCGGCACGGGGCTGGGCCTTTCAGTTGTAAAAGCCATTGCAGTTGCTCACGGCGGGCATCTGGAACTCGAAAATCGGCAAGGCGGAGGGGCTATGGTTACCATCCACCTGCGTCCTTAATAGAGAGCGGATCGTGGGCCTGCACCGTTCAACGATCGAGCGCAGGTTTCAACGAATCTAATTTCGTCAGCTCAGTGTGACGGTAAAACTCTCGACTAGACGGTCTGAGCCGTCGGCATGTTCAGCTTGTCCAGCTGCTGGCGAATATGGGCGCATTCGGCCGGCGAATTGGCGAGCGTGATCGCCCGGTCGAAGGCAATTCGCGCCTCCCCACTCTTGCCTGTCTGCATCAGCAAGGCGCCGCGCACACCGTGGAAATAAAAATATCCGTCGAGCTTCTCCGCAAGCGGCGCGATCAGGTCCAGCGCCGCATCCGGCCCCTTGAGCTTGGACAGGGCAACGGCCCGGTTGAGTGTGATGACAGGTGATGGCGCGAGCTTTTCCAAAAGTTCGTAAAGCAGCGTGATCTCACCCCAGTCGGTCTCCTCCGGGTGGCTAGCGCGCGCATGCAGCGCCGAGATCGCCGCCTGTACCTGATAAGGTCCCGGCTTGCGGTGGCGGATCGCCTTGTCGAGCATGGCGAGTGCTTCAGTGATCAGTTGCCTGTCCCAGCGGCTGCGGTCCTGATCTTCGAGCAGCACGATCTGGCCTTGTTCGTCGAACCGGGCCCCGGCACGCGAATGCTGCAGCAGCATCAGTGCGGTCAGCCCCATGACCTCCGGCTCGGCTGGAAAGATCCGCAGCAGCAGCCGGACAAGTCTTATCGCCTCATCACAGAAGGTAGCGCTGTCCGGATTGGTTATGCCGGCGGAATACCCTTCGTTGAAGACCAGATAAATCATCGACGTGACGGTCTTCAGCCGTTCGGCGCGCTCATGTACATCCGGTGTTTCGAAGGCGACGCCGGCCTTGGCGACACGCCCCTTGGCGCGAGTAATCCGCTGCTCCATGGCGCTTTCCGAAATGAGAAAGGCACGGGCGATCTGCGGCACCGTCAGCCCCGAGACGATCCGAAGCGCGAGCGCGATCTGCTGCGTGTTCGGCAGGTCCGGATGGCAGCAGATGAACATCAGCCGCAGGATATCGTCTCGGTAATGCGCATTATCGAGACGGTCGGCGATATCTTCTTCCGCATTGGAGAGATCGGAAAACGCCGCCTCTTCCGGCAGCGGCTCATTCTTGGCCCGTTTGCGGATCTGGTCAACGCCGCTATTGCGCCCGACAAAGATCAGCCATGCGGCAGGATCGCGCGGCGGTCCCTTGTCGGGCCATGTGCGGATTGCGCGAAGGCAGGCCTCCTGAAACGCTTCCTCCGCCATATCCAGATCACGGAAATAGCGCAGAAGAGCACCAAGCGCCTGCGGCCGCGCCGCCGTCAGCGCCAGTTCGATATAGGCCAAATCCGTCATGACGATCCGCCTTCCGCCGTTTTGATCTCGTTCGGATGGAATACATAGAAGGGCCGGATTTCGTAGGAACTCGAACCGGGATTGACCGCTGACAGCTCTTTCGAAAAGGCCACCGCTTCATCGAGACTGTCGAACTCGGCCGTATAGAAGCCGAGCAGCACTTCCTTCGTTTCGGCAAAAGGCCCGTCGAGCACCAATGGCTCTTCCTTGCCCTTCCTGACCGTGGTCGCTGCCGTTGTCGGCATCAGCCGCCCGACCGGGCCAAGCTTGCCGGCCTTCGCCAGCGGCTCCTGCACCGCATGAAGCCTCTCCATGACGGAAGCCTCCTCTTCCTTCGACCAGGCAAAGACGGTTTCCTCATGGGCGTAGCACAGGATGGCATACAGCATATTTCTCTCCTTCTCCCTTGGAAGACGAGAAGGTAACCGCCGATCCGACAGCATGCATCAGAAAAACTAGGCGTCGCATTTATTGGCAATATCTGCGACAGTGTGGCCATAATGAAAGGACAAGCAATGGCTTCGGAAAGCATTCACGTCCGTGTAACGGGCAAGCTCCAGGATCACATCCGCCAGCAGACAGGCGAGAATGGACTGTATGAGAATGCCAGTGAGTATATTCGGGCGCTGATCCGCAAGGATCTCCAGAAAAACGATGAAGCCTGGGACTGGCTAAAACAGCACATCGAACCCGGATTACGGGCGGATGAAAGCGAATTCAGAGAGGTATCTGCGGCAGACGTCATTCGCCGTAACAAGCGGGCCTAGATTGGATGGCCGCCTATCTTTTCTACGTTACGGCAGACGCGGCTCAGGACCAAATGTGGTGGGACACGGTCTCGACCTGGGGAGAGGCACAAGCCGAGACCTATATCATCGGCCTGCATCGCCATCTCGAAAGAATCTCCCGACAGAAGTCCCTCTGGCGTCGCCTGCCGTCATCGCTGTCCGCTCCCAAAGATCTCACTATCGACGTCTGGTTCAGCCGCTACAAGCATCACTATATTATCTTCCGCCAACTCTCGGGCGGTCGCATCGGTGTCATCAGCATTCTGCATGAACGAATGGATTTGCCGGTGAGATTGGCAGAGGATTTATTACGCATCTCCCCTCAGGACACGAATGAGTCTTGAAGCTCGAATGACATGTGAGGAAACTGCCCATGACCGATCTTTCCGCCTTCCCCATCACCTCCAAATGGCCGCCAAAGGATAAGGGCGTGCTGCAGCTTTATTCGACCCCGACGCCGAACGGCGTGAAAGTGTCGATCATGCTGGAGGAAACCGGGCTGGCCTATGAGCCGCATTTCATCAATATCGGCGCCGACGAGACTTGGGAGCCAGAATATCTGTCGCTCAATCCCAACGGCAAGATCCCGGCCATTCTCGATCCGAACGGTCCGGACGGCAAACCGCTGGCACTTTTCGAAAGTGGTGCGATCCTGATCTATCTGGCGGAAAAGACCGGCAAGCTTCTGCCCGCAGATCCGGCAAGGCGTTACGAGACGATCCAGTGGGTTATGTTCCAGATGGGTGGCATCGGCCCGATGTTCGGCCAACTCGGTTTCTTCCACAAATTCGCCGGCAAGGACATCGAGGACAAGCGCCCACGCGACCGCTACGCCAAGGAAAGCGCCCGGCTGATCCGTGTGCTCGAAACGCGGCTGGAAGGTCGCGACTGGGTCATGGGTGACGAATACACGATCGCCGACATTTCCATGCTCGGCTGGGTGCGTAACCTGATCGGTTTCTACGGCGCCGGTGAGCTTATCGCTTATGACGAGCTGAAGAACGTGCCGAAATGGCTGGAACGTGGGCTTTCTCGTCCGGCCGTGCAGCGTGGCCTGGAAATCCCGAAACGCCCCGCCTGATATCCTCTGAGAACGGCTGACTTCACAACCGCCCTGCGCTATCTCCTTCACCCAAGATGGAGGAGATAGCCATGCCACAGATGAAACTGCCCGCCGAAGGCTCCTGCCGCTGCGGCAAGGTGCGTGTGAAGATCACTGCCCCGCCAATGATCACCATGGCCTGCCATTGCAGGGGCTGCCAGAAGATGAGCGCCAGTGCCTTCTCCTGCTCGGCAGCAATCCCCACCGCCGGTTTCGAAGTGATCGCCGGCGAACCGGTAATCGGCGGTGCGCATGGCGATGACATCCACCACTACCACTGCCCGCGCTGCAAGAGCTGGATCTTCACCCGCATGGTCGGCATGGACTTTTTCGTCAACTTGCGTCCAACCATGCTCGACGATGCCTCATGGTTCGCCCCCTTCGTTGAAACCTACACCTCGACGAAATTCCCCTGGGCACAGAGCGGTGCGGTGCACGGTTACCCGGAATTCCCGCCGCTCGATGCCTTCGAAGGGCTGATGAAGGAATTCGCACAATGGAACAATGCGGACGGCGGCAACACAGAAATATGACAATGTTTATGGATATATATTAAGCCTAATATTCAGTAACTCGTCAGAAACCAAGCCCTAATATTTGCCTGCGGGCCCGGCGCGTTATTCACGAGTTTGTAAATTATAGGACGCGAATATCCTCCACGATTTGATGGGGGCATTCATGATCTGGCGTCGGTTTCAGGCTTTCCGTGCGGATGCGCGCGGAAACGTGGGCATGATCTTTGGCTTGGCTATGGTGCCGCTTATCGCGCTCGGCGGAGCGGGCGTCGATGTCGCCCGTTATGAGACGATCCGCGTCGAGCTTCAGGATGGGCTGGACCGCGGCGTGCTCGCAGCCGCATCGCTGACGCAGACCCGCGAGGCCAAGGCCGTGCTTCAGGACTACCTGAAGAACCTGAGCTATGCCAATGAAGTCAATCTCGATTTCGAGCGGCAGAACAGCCTCAACCAGCGCCTCGTCAAGGCCTCCGCCAGCTATACGATCGACACGTCCTTCATCAAGCTCGTCGGCGTTGACAAGCTGACGGTGAGTGCCGTCTCGACTGCGCAGGAAGCCAAGCAGAATATCGAAATGTCGCTGATGCTCGATATGTCCGGCTCGATGATCAGCAACAACCGGATCAAGAACCTGAGAACGGCGGCAAAAGCCTTCATCGACCAGATGCTGACCGACGACACCAAGGAATACACGACGATCAGCATCGTGCCTTACGCCGGCCATGTGAATGTCGGTGCAGCGGTGTTCGACAAGCTGGGCGGCAAGCGCGACCACTCCAATTCCTCCTGCTTCGAGCTTGGCGAGACGAATGCCGCCTATGGCGCCGACCCGATGGTCTTCAAGAGCGCCGCCCAGGTGCCGCATTTCACCCACTGGAATTTCGGCAGAACCGACATGCGCCCCTGGTGGTGTCCGATGGAAAGCACCTCGATCACTTATCTTTCCAATGATGCAACCGCACTGAAGACCAAGATAGACGCACTCGAAATGCATGACGGCACCGGCACCCAGAATGCCATGCAATGGGGCTATACGCTGCTCAACCCCTCAGCCAAGAGCGTCTTTGCAGCGGTGCTGGCGGCCGGAAAGATGGACAGCAAGTTCTCCGATCGACCCGCCGCCTTCAATGATGCGGATACGATGAAGGTTATCGTGCTGAAGACCGATGGAGCGATTACCGAGCAGTTTCGGCCGAAGGATTACAGCCGCCCGGTAACCCAGAAGCCGGACAACAAGGAAATATCCTCCTCCTCCACTAACGCGACGCGCCTTGCCAATGTCTGCACCACGGCCAAGTCGAAAGGTGTCACCATCTTCACCATCGGTTTTGAAGTGTCAGGCAATGCGACAACGCAGATGACCAACTGCGCCACCAGCCCCGCGCACTACTACCCGACATCCGGCTCGAACATCACCGATGCCTTCAAATCGATCTCCATTTCGATCAAGAAGCTGAGACTGACCCAGTGACCCGCCGGCTTCGCCTTCACCTGGCCGACCGAAGCGGCAGTGCCGCCGTCGAATTCGCGCTGCTGGTACCGCTTGTTCTCGCTCTCCTGTTTTCCGTGCTTGAGGCCGGCTGGATCATGACGCAGTCGATCATGCTCGACCGTGGTCTCAGTCGCGCATCGCGCGCCGTGCAGATCGGCACGACCGCGATGAGCTACACCCAGTACAAGCAAAAGGTCTGTGACGAAGCCTTCATCCTGGCCAATTGCGAGAAAGCGTTGCGGCTGGAACTGACGCCGATCGATACAGCAGCGGACTTCCCCTCCTCGGACACGCCTTGCGTCGACCGAAGCGTGGCGATCGATCCGGTCACCACCTATCATGCGGGGCAGACCTCGCAGCTTGTCTTCGCCCGTGCCTGTTTTGTCGTCGATCCGATGATTCCGGGGATCGGCTACGGGCTCTCCGTGCCGAAAGACAATACCGGCGCCATGCGCCTCACCTCAAGCTTCGCCTTCGTCAACGAGCCGATATGACCAGACAGTTTTACGCAAAGCGCCTCCTGTCGAACGAGTCCGGCACGTCCGGCATCGAATTCGCCCTGACAGTTCCGATCATCATCCTGCTGTTTCTGGGTGCAACGACGCTCTATGACCTGCTGCGCTCCTATAACCGGATCGTCGAGGCAAATGGCATCGTAGCGGATATTGTTGCGCGCCAGATGACGATGGACGATACCTTCTTCACCAAGACCTATGGCACCTTTGCCGCGTTACAGGCAGACAAGTCGATGCCGAACGCGCTGCGCATCACCAGCGTCATCTGGAAGAATGGAAAATACACCGCTGACTGGACGAAAAAGGCAGGCACGACAGCTCTGCTGCCCACGCAGAAGCTGGACACGACCACCTTGCCAACCATCCCCGCCGGTGACTCGATCATTTTCGTTGAGGGCATAACGCAATATACCGCGCTCTCCGCCCTGTTCGGCTTCGGAACCGTCACCTATTCTGAAAACGCCTTCACACGGCCTCGCTTCACCGCTGTCGTCAAAGGCTCCTGATCGGCATCACAATCACTGGCAACGACTGCGCGAAAACGCTTGCCGCAATTACGAATGCGCATAATTTACATATAAAAACAATAAATTACCATCTTCCACACAAACTGCGGTCACCCCTTTGTGACCGCACGCATCATCGAATTGACACACAAATTAACCTCTCGCTAACCGTGGAAGCCTTGTATGGCCTCTCAATTTGCTAGGCCCATCTCCCGGGTCTGTTCGTGTTTTTTTGTGGAGATATCATGCGCACCAAAACTGCAGCTCTTGCACTCGCCCTCACCCTCGTCTCGGCAGCCGCCGCCAGTGCGGCACAGCCCACCCGGATCAAGCAGTTCGAAGCCTGGGGCGTATATTCCTATAGCAACAATGGCCGCACCAGCTGTTATGCCCTGTCGGTTCCAACCAGTTCCGCACCCTCCAGTGTCAATCACGGCGACAATTTCTTCCTGATCTCGCCGCAGGGCCAATCCTACATGCCGCAGGCGATCATGGGCTATGCGCTGAGACAGGGTTCGGATGTCACGGTTGCCGTGGATAGCGAGAGGTTCGATCTTGCTCCTCGCGACAACACGGCATGGGTGCGCGACCAGAGCCGTGAGCCGGTATTGGTCAATGCGATGCGTGGCGGAAGCCGGATGACGGTACAGGCAACCTCCGGCCGAGGCACCGCCACCAACTACACCTATTCGCTCAGCGGCGTGACCGCTGCACTGCAGGAAGTGAGCAAGTGCCGCTGATGAGACCGGCTTGAGCATCAGCAGAACGGAGCTGCACGCCAGTATGACACGGACAGGAATTCGCCGCGGCCTTGTCGCCGTCACGCTGGCGGCTGCGCTCTGCCTGCCTCTTGCAGCCAGGATAGAAGCCAGCGAAGTACAGTCTACAAGTGCGGCCGGCAGTCTTGGTGCAGGGTTCAGAACCGGCAGGGTGACGGGTTACCCCGTCCCCCGCTTTGCATCGATCAAATCCGCAAATGCCCATATGCGCGTAGGCCCGTCGACGGATTATGCGACCAACTGGGTCTATTCGACCCGTGGATTACCGCTCGAGATCATCGAGGAATATGGCAACTGGCGGCAGGTCAGGGATCAGGATGGAACCAGCGGCTGGATGTTTGCGCCTCTCTTGTCAGGCAGACGCACGGCCGTGGTCGGCCCGTGGATGGCAAAATCCGTCAAACTGCATGACGCACCTCGCCCGTCGGCTTCGGTGATCGCCGAACTCGCCCCATCCGTGCGATTGAACATCAGGAATTGCGACGGTTCATGGTGCGATGTGTCGCTGCAGACACGTCGCCTGTCAGGTTACGTCGCCCAGGCGGATCTCTGGGGCGTCTATCCGCACGAGCGGGTGGAGTAACCTGCTAGCGCACGACGAAGCAGTCGATTGACCGGTTCTGCAGAACCGAGCAGGCCCGCGCAGCAGCGTCTCGATCGACAAATCCGGTCAGGCGGGCGCGAAAAACTTCACGGCCACCCGAACTCGATCCCTGGACGCTTGGTGCGATCTGGCCAAAATCGACAAGCAGCGGCAATGCCGAATTGAGCGCACCCGTGGCTGCGGCCTGGCTTCCGGCCGCGGCGATCTGGATATCCCAGAGCGGCCCGCCCTGCTGGATGATGTTTTGTACCGGTGCAGCCTGCGGAACCGTGGCGTAAGGCGTAACGCTTGCAGCGTTCGCCGTTGTCCCGCCAAGAATGATTTCGGTACGCGGTCGAGGTGTCGGCGCATTGGATGTGAAGGCGGCAACGCCCTCGGCCGGACGTTTCTGCTGGCCCGAAGTCGCGACAGCAACACCCGGAAGACCGCCGCCCGGCAAAGCCTGATCGAGCAGTTCCGCCATGCGGTTGTCGCGCTGGCGCGCCGTATTGCCACCAAGCACGACGCCGATATAACGCCGCCCGTTGACCACGACGGCGCTGGCGAGATTGTAGCCCGATGCGTTGACGAAGCCGGTCTTGATGCCATCCATGCCCGGATAGCGATACATCAGGTTGTTATGCCCTTTGATCGTGCGTCCGCGAAAGCTGAAGGAGCGCTGCGAGAAGATCTTGTATTCCCGCGGATAGTCTCGGATGAGCGAAAGCGCCAGCACCGCCATGTCCCGGGCCGTCGTCACCTGTGCATTGTCCGGCAGGCCCGATGCATTTCGAAAAACCGTATTGCGCATGCCGAGCTGGCGCGCCTTTTTCGTCATCAGCACGCCGAAACGTTCTTCCGAACCGCCGAGATGATCGCCCATAGCAGCAGCCGCGTCATTGGCGGAGCGGATTGCCATGCCATAGACCGCCTCGCGCACGGTAATCGTCTGGCCTGCCGGTACGCCGAGTTTAAAGGGAATTTTCGACGCAGCATTCTTCGTCATGACGATCCTGTCGTCCCAGCGAAGACGGCCGGTACGCAAAGCCTCGAAGGTCAGATAGAGGGTCATCATCTTCGTCAGCGAGGCCGGATGATTGATGGTCTCCGCATTCTGCGAGGCAAGCACCTTCCCGCTCTGCACATCATAGATGTAATGCGCATAACCGGCCTCGGCCGTCCGGCTGATTGAAAGAAAGGCGCCTGCCATAAACACGAACGCCATGATCCGCCGGATTAGAAGCATTTGCTCCCCCTCGTTACTGCGGCCCATGAATACTGACCCAACATGGTGCGAAAATGACCTGATCCGAAATTAAATCAAGTTCTTGACCTATGGTTAATCTGCTCGCCCACAACTCGTTTCAGCCGCGAAATACTGATCCCGTATCATAATACGACAAGGGCTGTGAATGTTTGCATTTTAACGAAATGGTTAACCTGAACTTTAAAGCCAACTTTCTAGCTTGCCCCCGAATCCAATCTCCAGAGGAGGAAAGCTCGGAATGATTCCGATGTCTTCGAGGCTGACCCGCATGGTGCAAACGTCTCTGACCATCAAGGTCTTCGCGATTTGCTTCGTGTCCGTGCACGTACCGCTACTGGTGTTCATCGTCTATCTTGCGGGGGGCAATGGAGCGGAGCCCGAACCGGTCCTGCTTCTGCTTCTCGCCGCCACGGTGGCGGGAACGACGATATGCCTCCTGAGCCTCTGGTGGATGATCCGCCCGCTCAGCCAACTGGCGCAGGCAATCAAGATCTACCGCGCCAACGGCACTCCTGTCCGTATGCAGATAGATCGCAAGGACGAGATCGGCCTTCTGGCATCGACGGTGACGGCCATGGTGGCGGAAACCGAAACGCTTATGAGCAAGCTGCGCCACCAGGCCATGACCGACCTCCAGACAGGCCTCGGCAACCGCCGCTGGCTGAACGAACGCGCCGCCGAAGAGCTGGCACGCGCTGAACGGCAGGGAGAGCCGTTGTCGATCATCGTGCTGGACCTCGACCGCTTCAAGGGTATCAATGACGGCCATGGCCACGAGACAGGCGACCGGGTACTGGTGGCAACCGGCGAAATCGTCAGAACCTGCCTTCGCCCCTATGATCTTGCAGCGCGTATCGGCGGCGAGGAATTCTGTATTCTCTTGCCGCGAACCTCGCTCGACGATGCGGAAGCGATCGGCGAACGGCTGCGCGCGGCAATGGCGGCCACCACCGTACCCCCATTGCGCCAAGGCCGGATGACGGCAAGCTTCGGCATCTGCGCTGCCGGTCCCGGCGACCGGCTGCCGGACATGCTATTGCGAGCCGATTTCGCCCTCTACGAAGCCAAGCGTGATGGCCGTAACTGCATCAGACGTGCACACGACATCAATACCGAAGAAGCAATCGCATCCGCAAAACTGGCACCGGCAAAGGCCGCGTCTCCGGTCAACGGTAAACACATCCTCTGACGCTCTGCACGCCGTCTGGCAACTGACCGTTGCCAGATTAGCGACTTTGCGCATAACGTTCCGGCGCGGTGAGGGAGACACCGCGCTCTAGGCGTTCTTGGGAGGAACAGCATGAACAGATCCGTGGTTATCACCGGCTCCACCAGCGGAATAGGCCTCGGCATTGCAAAGGCATTTGCGGCCGCGGGCGACAATGTCATCATCAACGGGTTCGGTGACAAGGACGAGATCGAGGCGATCCGTTCGTCGCTCGATGCGGCGGGCTCCGGCACGGTCCTATACCATCCCGCCGACATGACGAAACCGGTCGATATCGAAGACCTGATCCTGACGGCACGCGACAGCTTCGGCACGCTCGATGTTCTGGTCAACAATGCAGGCATCCAGCATGTCGCGAGGATCGAGGAGTTTCCGCCGGAAAAATGGGATCAGCTGATCGCCATTCTCCTGTCATCGGCCTTCCACACGATGCGCCACGCAATCCCACTGATGAAAACCGCAGGCAAGGGCCGGATCATCAACGTCGCCTCCGCCCACGGCCTCGTCGCCTCCCCGTTCAAGTCGGCTTATGTGGCCGCCAAGCATGGCATCATGGGCCTGACCAAGACGGCGGCGCTGGAGCTTGCGCAGGAAAACATCACAGTCAACGCGATCTGCCCCGGCTTCGTGCTGACGCCGCTGGTCGAAAGGCAGATTCCCGATCAGGCACGCGAAAAGGGCATCAGCGAGGAAAAGGTCAAGGACGAGGTGATGCTGCGGCTGCAGGCGACCAAGGAATTCGTCGGCATAGACGAAGTGGCGGCGGCCGCGATCTATCTCGCCAGCGATGCGGCAAGGAGCATCACGGGCACACACATCTCCATCGACGGCGGCTGGACGGCGCAGTAAGCTGCCCCTCATTCCCGTCCTTGTGACAGGAATCCAGCCACGCGAAGTCCTTTGCGTGAAAAAGACTGTTTTGCGCCGCAGACGCGACGCTGCTGGATTTCTGTGACAAGCACAGGAATGAGGGTAAACTAATCGGCCCGCGAACAGCCAAAATGGCGGGCGGGTGATTCTTGACTGGGAGCCGGCAACGGCGGACGAAGGAGACCGATGAATTCAGCCATCCGCTTCATCCTCAACGGGGAAGACGTGACCCTTGGAGATTTCTCACCCACGGACACGCTTCTGGATCATCTCCGCCTGACGCGGCGGTTGACGGGGACGAAGGAAGGATGCGCCGAAGGCGATTGCGGCGCCTGCACCGTGCTGGTCGGCCGCCTGACGGAAACCGGCCTGCGCTACGAAGGCGTCAACGCCTGTATCAGGCTCCTCGGCTCCATGCACGGCACCCATATCGTGACGATCGAGCATCTGGCGGCATCGGACGGAACCCTGCATCCGGTACAGCAGGCGATGGTCGACTGTCACGGCTCGCAATGCGGCTTCTGCACGCCGGGCTTCGTCATGTCGCTTTACGGCCTTTGGCTTTCCAACGAAAATCCGAGCCGGGCCGAAATCGAAAGCGCGCTTCAGGGCAATCTCTGTCGCTGCACGGGTTATGAGCCGATCGTCAAGGCGGCCGAACAGGTGGCAAAGGCGCGGCCGAGTTCGCTCTTCGACCCGTTGGAACGTGACCGCACCGAGATCATGGCAAAGCTCTGGTCGATCCGCTCGGCCATGGAGACCGTCGTCATCGAAAAGGACGGAGCGCGCTCAATCATCCCTGCATCACTCGAAGCTTTTGCCGAGGCGCTGGCAGATGAACCGCAAGCCACAATCGTCGCAGGCGCGACCGATGTCGGCCTATGGGTGACGAAGCAGATGCTCAAGCTTGACCCGGTCATCTTCATCAATCACCTTCCCGAGCTGCAGACAATCACCGTGGAACCGACCGGCATCACCATCGGCGCAGGCGTGAGCTACTCCGAGGCGCATGGTTTTCTAGAAGCGGTCATCCCCGCATTTGGCGCGCTGATAGATCGTATTGGTGGCCAGCAGGTGAGGAACGCCGGCACGATCGGCGGCAACATCGCCAACGGCTCGCCGATCGGCGACACGCCGCCGCCGCTGATTGCACTCGGTAGCCAACTGACGCTGCGTTCCCATTCCGGCCGCCGCACCATGCCGCTCGAAAGCTATTTTCTGGACTATGGCAAACAGGACCGTATGGCCGGTGAATTCGTCGAGAAGATCAGCGTGCCGCGCCCGCCGGAAAACGCCCATTTCGCCGTGTACAAGATTTCCAAGCGTCGCGACGAGGATATCTCCGCACTGTGTGGCGCCTTCAACCTGACGCTCGACATGGACGGCCATGTGGAAAATATCCGCATCGCCTTCGGCGGCATGGCGGCAACCCCGAAACGGGCGGTCCATGTCGAACAGGCGCTGATCGGCAAGCCCTGGCGATGGGAGACGATCGCCGCCGCTGGCGAGGCCTTCGATCAGGATTACCAGCCGCTGACCGACTGGCGTGCAAGTGCGCAGTATCGCAGCCTGACGGCCAGGAACCTGCTCACCCGCTTCTTCCTGGAGACGGCAGGGGCTCCTGCACAATTGCAGCGCTTCGAGATGGAGGAGGTGTAGGATGGACAAGACCTCCTTTGAGATGAAGCCTGCGATCGACGGGCCGATGCATGTGTCGCGCAAACATGATTCAGCACATAAGCATGTGACCGGAACCGCCGAATATATTGACGATATTCCCGAACCGGCAGGCACGCTGCATGGCGGGCTTGGCCTTGCCGAAAGGGCGCATGCGAAAATCCTTTCGATCGATCTCGATGCCGTGCGCGCCGCCCCCGGTGTTGTCTGGGTGATGACCGCCGAAGACATTCCCGGCGCAAACGACGTCGCCTCAACCGGCAAGCATGACGAACCGCTGCTGGCAACCGATCTCGTCCAGTTCCACGGCCAGCCGATCTTTGCCGTGTTTGCGCAGACGCGTGACGAGGCCCGCCGTGCAGCAAGGCTTGCGAAGATCGAGTACAGCGACCTCCCCCATTGGACGGATATCGAGGGCGCGCGGGAGAACGGCGCGCCTCTTGTCACCGAACCGATGACGCTCAGGCGCGGTGAGCCTGAAACCGAAATCGAGAAACCGCCCCTTCGAATTCAGGCCTCGATGAATATCGGCGGTCAGGAGCACTTTTATCTCGAAAGCCATATAGCCTTTGCCATTCCCGGCGAAGACGAGGACGTGACGGTCTGGTCATCCACCCAGCATCCGAGCGAGGTTCAGCACATGGTGGCGCATGTGCTCGGCGTTTCCAATCACGCGGTTGAGGTCAAAACCCGGCGCATGGGTGGCGGCTTCGGCGGCAAGGAAACCCAGAGCAACCAATTTGCGGCTCTCGCCGCCGTCGCGGCGAAGAAACTAAACCGGGCGGTAAAATTCCGCCCTGACCGCGATGAAGATATGTCGATCACCGGCAAGCGGCACGATTTCCGCGTCGATTACGACGTCGCCTTCGACGAGAAAGGCAGTATCCATGCGGTCGACGCGACCTATGCCGCGCGTTGCGGTTATTCCGCCGATCTCTCCGGCCCGGTCACCGACCGCGCCCTCTTTCATGCAGACAGTAGCTATTTCTACCCGCATGTGCGCCTCACCTCGCAGCCTTTGAAGACCCATACCGTCTCCAACACAGCCTTTCGCGGCTTCGGTGGGCCGCAGGGCTTGCTCGGCGGGGAACGGATCATCGAGGAGATCGCCTATGCGGTCGGCAAGGATCCGCTCGAAATCCGCAAGCTGAACTTTTATGGACAACGCGGATCGGGCCGCACGGTGACGCCCTATCATCAGGATATCCATGACAATGTGATCGCCCGCATCGTCGATGAGCTTGTGGCCTCATCCGACTACAAGAAACGCCGCAAGGCGATCCTGAAATTCAACGAGACAAGCCCGGTCATCCGCAAGGGCATCGCGCTGACGCCGGTGAAATTCGGCATCTCATTTACGTTGACCGCCTACAATCAGGCAGGCGCGTTGGTGCATGTCTATTCGGACGGTTCCATCCACCTGAACCATGGCGGCACCGAAATGGGCCAGGGCCTCTATACCAAGGTGGCGCAGGTCGTTGCCGATTGTTTCCAGGTCGATATCGACAGGGTAAAAATCACCGCGACGACGACCGGCAAGGTGCCCAATACCTCGGCAACAGCCGCCTCGTCCGGCTCGGACCTAAACGGCATGGCGGCCTATGACGCCTGCCGCCAGATCAAGGAAAGGCTGATCGAATTCGCCGCACGGCAATGGCAGGTCAATCGCGACCGGATCGAGTTCCTGCCCAACCGGGTAAAGATCGGCAACGAGATCGTGCCCTTCGACACCTTCATCAAGGCCGCCTATTTCGACCGGGTGCAACTGTCGGCCGCCGGCTTCTACAAGACGCCAAAGATCCACTGGGACCGCGCCGCCGGCCGTGGCCATCCCTTCTATTATTTCGCCTATGGCGCAGCCGTCTCGGAAGTCTCGATAGATACCCTGACCGGCGAATATATCGTCGAGCGCACCGACATTCTTCATGACGTCGGAAAGTCGCTCAACCCTGCCCTCGACATCGGCCAGATCGAAGGCGCCTTCGTTCAGGGCATGGGCTGGCTGACCACGGAAGAACTGTGGTGGGACGCCAAGGGACGCTTACGCACCCACGCGCCCTCCACATACAAGATCCCGCTTGCTTCCGACCGGCCGAAAATCTTCAATGTGAAGCTCGCCGAATGGTCGGAAAATGCGGAACCGACGATCGGCCGTTCCAAGGCGGTGGGAGAGCCGCCCTTCATGCTGGCGATCTCGGTTCTGGAGGCGATATCCATGGCGGTCGCAAGCGTTGCCGATTACGCCATCTGCCCACGCCTCGACACCCCTGCGACACCGGAGCGGGTGCTGATGGCGGTGGAACGGATGAAAGCCTTATAAAAACGCTTCGATATTTCGCTGCCGAGGCCTATTTTTACGGGTGAGGAGCGAAATATCAAGGAGGCAGAGATGACCATCACCATTCGTGCCGAACGTGCGGGCGACGAAGACGTGATCCACGACCTGACGCAGGCCGCATTCGCGCCCATGTCCTACAGTTCAGGAACCGAAGGGGCGATCATCCGGGCGCTTCGCGCCCGCGGTGACCTGACGCTTTCACTGGTGGCGGAAGACAATCACGAGATCATCGGCCATGTCGCCTTTTCACCCGTCACGATCAACGGCCATTACGACGACTGGTTCGGGCTTGGGCCGATTTCTGTGAGAGCTGACCGGCAGAAACAGGGTATCGGCCACGCGCTGATCCGAGAAGGGATCCATAAGTTGAAGGCGCTAGGCGCCAAAGGCTGTGCCCTGGTCGGAGATCAGGCGGTCTATCAGGGCGTCGGCTTTGTCAGCGACGGACGGCTGACCCATGACGGCGTGCCGGATATCTATGTGCAGCACCTCACGCTTTCGGGCCATACGCCCCATGGCGTGCTGACCTTTTCACCGGCTTTCGCAGTAAAACAGTGAACAGACAGCTACATATTCGGAAGGATAGCTGCACGAAAACGTGCCTTTTCGGTTGCAACACCCATACCAACGTATATCCACGATAAACATCAACACAATATCGGATAACAGGCGCTCCGGTATGATGGACCCATTGAAGATGCGAAGCCGAGGAACCTGATGATCCTCGGTTCACCGCATGAAAGAGGTCCGAAAGATGATCCCTGTCTCGTTGCAGCAAATGCCGCCCGTCGCCCGACCTGCCTTCAACGGGGATACCGCACCGGGCCGGGTGCACTATCTGCCGGGGCCGATCCCCACGATCGAACAGATCCTGATGAAGCAGGCCGATCGCTATGCCGCGACGGGCAACGAAGCCGACAATCTGCTGAACGCACTCAAGCAGGATAACCACAATATGGAAGTCATGCTCTCGCAGCTTGCGGCACTCGCGGGCAACCAGAGCTGAAAACAGCAATCTGATCCTTACCTCCCCGTCCCCTCCTCGAAAGGGATCGGATTGCAGAAGGCCGGCGGCTCCTCCCACCGCCGGCCTTCACATTGGTAAATGCCGAGGCAGAAACTCGTTAGGATGCCAGGGCTTCCTGCTGCATCTCGATCGAAACCAGTTTGTCACGACCGCCGCGCTTCGCATCGTAGAGCGCCTTGTCCGCCGATGCGATCATGTCGGAAAAGTCTGCAAACCCGGGTTCGGCAAACGCCAGTCCAGCACTGACAGTGAAATTCGCCGCGAGGTGGCCGTCCCAATTAAAGTCCACGCTGGTAAAATTGGCCCTGATGCGCTCGACAATCGCGATTGCTTCATTGGCTTTCAGGTTAGGCAGGAACAGCACGAATTCCTCTCCGCCCCAGCGTCCCGCAACATCCGTGGCGCGGATGGAAGTGCGAAGAACCTCCGAAAAACGGACAATGACGTCGTCTCCGGCGTCGTGACCGAAGCGATCATTGACGCTCTTGAAGCCATCGAGGTCGAAGATCGCCATCGAGGAAAGCTTGGCGACATTGGCGCTCACGCTCTGCAACACACTTGCGCGAAACGCCCGGCGATTGAGAAGGCCGCTCAGACTGTCGGTTTCGGCCAGCCGCTTGAGATCGTTCTGGTAACGGACGTGATCGGAAATATCCCGGATGACGGCCACCATCATCGGCGCACCGGCAGCAGACGTTCTCAGGATGGTGATGCCGAGGTTGATTTCCGTGCCATCCTTACGGCAGCCGACAATGGTCGCACTTCGCTGCCCCATATAGCGAGCCTCGGTATTTCCCGACTGAAACCCGGCCACAAGTCTTTGGTGGAAGCCATGAACCCGTTCGGGCAGCAGGACTTCCAGAGGCTTGTCCAGTAGTTCTCCGCTTTGCCAACCGAAGATGCTTTCGGTGGCAGGATTACAGAGGCGAATGATGCCATGGTCATCGATGCCGATAATGCCATCGGCGATCTCAAAGACGATTTTCCTGTAGATATCCTGGGAGGCTGGAATCAGCGAGGCAATCGATGCTCTCTTGGTCATAGTATCCCGTCGTATACTTGTAGGACGCGCAGCATTTATCAAAAATCAAGTTTGCGCCGGCAAACATCTAAGGCGAAATTACTGATATATTTTTAATAGAATTTCCCGCGTTATGACCGGCAATACAGATGTTTCCCGCAATAATTGCGAAGAAAAATGCACGATGCAGTCAGTCGCGATGATGCTATGTTCTCCTTCATGAGCGAACACTCCCTCTCCAGCTTTCTCGCGCGCAATGGATCGGTTCTCGTCGACGTAATCGAGACGAGAGGCTCGACGCCGCGAGAAGCTGGCACCTATATGCTTGTGGCGGACTTCGAGATCTGGGGCACGATCGGCGGCGGCCAGTTCGAATACATGGCGATCGACAATGCCCGCGCGATCCTGAGGGGCGGCGGCGAAACAATCATGGACATTCCGCTCGGCCCGGAGATCGGTCAATGTTGCGGCGGCCGCACGAAACTCCGCTTCTCTCTCGTGACGCCAGCGATTGCCGAGGCGCTAGAGCATCGGCTGTTGCGTGAGCGGGACGAGCGCACGGCGGTCTATCTGTTTGGTGCAGGCCATGTCGGCCTTGCGCTCGCAACCGCGCTTCTGCCCCTGCCCTTTGCCGTAACGGTCGTCGAGACGCGCAGACAGGCGCTGGAAGACCTGCCTTCGGGAGTGACACCGCGCCTCACGGCGATGCCGGAAGCGACCGTGGATCACATTCCGGCCGGTGGCGCGGCGGTTATTCTCACCCACGATCACGCGCTGGATTTCCTGATCGCCGAACGCGCCCTGGCGAGGCAGGACCTGAATTATGTCGGGATGATCGGTTCTGCCACCAAACGGGCGACTTTCTCCCACTGGCTGCAACGCCAACAAGGCGAGGAGACAAGAAAACAGGAGACCGCCGCGATGATGTCCCGGCTTGTACTGCCGATCGGCGGTTCCGCCATCAGGGACAAGCGTCCGGAAGTTATCGCTGCCCTCGTTGCCGCAGAATTGCTGCAACACCTGCCGCTGTCGGCACCGGCAACACTTTCAGAGCGGCAGATCGCGGCCGATTGAACGCCGCCTGTCTTGCCAGAAAGCCTCGCCGCGTTCCGGCAATGGCGGTTGGAAACCGATATCGCCATGCAGCTCTTCGGGCAGGGTCAGCGCAACTCTGCTGTTGGCGCTCAACAGGCGACGGATGAAGCCAGCAAGATGCATGCGAAGACGTTGCAGGAAAGCGGGGCGGGAAAACGATGGCGGAGCCTCTGTAACAGGCAAAGAATTCGCGTTTGCGGACGGCATGTTCTGCTCCACATCGGTTGTTGAAACTGTCTTGATGGTTCCAGCAATGCCGCCGATTGCGGGAGTTTTCCAATTCGAATACAGTCGGCCGCGATAAAGAGAGCTTATCGCTGAAGGCACACGAGATGAAACTGTCGCGCCAGCTTCCGTTGAATGCCCTGCGGGTCTTCGAGGCGGTCGCACGGCTGCAGAATTTCACCCGGGCAGCAGAAGAACTCGGCATGACGCAGACAGCCGCCAGCTACCAGATCAAGATTCTCGAGGAACATCTCGGCGAGACAGTCTTCATCCGCAAACCGCGGGCTCTGCAACTGACCGAGACCGGCACACATCTACTGCCGAAAGTGGCCGAAGCTTTCGACCTGCTGGCAGAGGCGATGCAGGCGGCCCGGCACACCATCGATGCCACGCTCGACATCCACTCTCCGCCAACATTTGCGTCTCACTGGCTATCACCTCGCCTCGCCGGTTTTCGCGCACGCCACCCCAATATCGGCGTGCGCCTACTGCGCATGATGGACGCTTCGGAGAAGCAGGGCACGGTACCGGACATCACCATCAGAATTTCGGCCAAGCCGCCCGAAAACCTCGTCTGCCATCCGATCATGCGCCTTCGCTATTCTCCCATGCTATCTCCAGAACTTGCTGCCAGCATCGGGGGAATCCATGAACCGGCGGACCTCCTGAAATTACCCTGGATTTCCGAAATCGACGGCGCCTGGCTGGACTGGTTCGAAAGTGCCAAGATCAGCCCAGCTTCGATCCGGCCGACAAGCCTTGATGCGCTCGGCGCACAGGATATTGAAGCTAGGGCAGCGATATCCGGCCATGGCGTGGCGATGCTCAGTCCCTTTTTCTTTCGTGACGATCTTTCGTCGGGTCGTCTGATCCAGCCCTTCGACCTGTCCGCCGGCGACGGCAAGACCTATTGGCTGGCCTATCCGGCCGCAAGGCGCAACATGCGGAAGATCCAGGCGTTCAGGCAATGGATCGAAGAGACCATGGCAACCGATCTTGCTGACCACGCTCTGCAAACCTTGCTTCCCGAAGCGCGCCCCACAACCGCCTGACCCGTTGTTCGCCTCAAAGCGAATGCGGCGCTCTCTCGATAAGATCCCAGGCGCTCGACCGGCACGACCGGTCGACCGTGCTTGGCGACACCCGTCCGTCAAGCATGCCCAAATCCCGCAGGTCATGCTCGCTCAAAGCCTCCTCCTCGACATGATTGGTCGCACCGGCACGGATACCGAAAAACACAACTGCCAGACTTTCACTTCTGTCTTTAAGGCGCAGAAAGCCCGTCAGCAAACCATTGGCCATGGTCGCATCTCCTTGTCTCACCATCACTCAACTGATGTCTATGATTGGAAGATGCGCTGGATTATGATGTATTTCCAACGAAACATCCGTCTGCATGCATAAAGAGATTTGATCCATGAAGATGTCGAAGCAATTTCCGCTGAACAGCCTGCGCGTCTTCGAAGCGGCGGCGCGGCACATGAGTTTCACCCGTGCAGGCGAGGAACTCGGGCTGACGCAGACGGCCGTCAGCTATCAGATCAAGCTTCTGGAAGACACATTGGGAGAGCAGTTTTTCCTGCGTCGGCCGCGGCAGGTGATGCTGACGGATGCCGGCGCAAGGCTTGCCCCAAAGATCACCGCGGCCTTCGAAATGATCGACGAAGCCCTTGCCGGCACCAAGAATCAGTCCGACAGCACTTTGATCATTCACACGACGGCGACCTTCGCAGTGCGCTGGCTGGCACATCATCTCGGCACCTTCCAGCTCGAAAATCCGGGGATTGCGGTCAGACTGGAAACCTCGCAGGAAATGGTGGATTTCACCCGCACCGAAGCCGATATTGCGATCCGCAGCGGCAGCGGCAAGTGGCCGGGCCTGAAATCACATTTTCTGATGAAGAGCGATTTCACCCCGATGCTGAGCCCGGCTTTGGCGGAAACAATCGGTGGCGTTCACGAGCCGGCAGATATCCTGAAGCTCAGGATCATCGATCCCGGCGATGTCTGGTGGTCGCACTGGTTCGCCGCGGCAGGCCTGCCCGAGGAAGAGCTTCACGGCCGACCGATAAGCCGCTTCGGCGCCCAGACCATCGAGGCGGCAGCTGCGATCGCCGGCCAGGGCGTCGCAATCCTCAAACCGGAGTTTTATGCCGATGACGTGGCGCTTGGCCGCCTGATCCAACCCTTCGACTTGAGGGCAACGGACGGCAGCGATTACTGGTTCGCCTATCCCGAGACACGTCGACACTCGAAAAAGATCAGCGCCTTCCGGGATTTCATGCGCAGGATGATGCCGACATTTCGCGACTGATCACCGCCGCGGGCAATATCAGTAGCTCATGTCGGGTGCATAGAAACAGCGCAGCGTATCCTCGGTCGGATAGAGGCAGAGGTGATATTCCTCATCCTTCGACCGACGCGCCTCGCTCTGCGGCATCGTGAAGTGATGCGGCCGCGTGATCAGCCTGTGATCTCCGGGACCGAGCGATATTTCGTACCCCTGATTGGTGATCTTGACGTTCCGCGTCGAGATCATCTGGCAGTCGCCGCTCTTGCTGTCGCCGTTGCAGCAGTAACCGTCATATTTCCATTTTACGCCCATGGGACTGTGGGCTTCGTGAGCAGCGGCGGGAAGCGCCCCGGCACCGGAGAAGAACGCAATCATCACACCTGTAGAAATGCATCGCCTGTGTTTGGGCATCAGCCTGTTCTCCGTTGATGGATGTCATCCCCGGCAGCGTGACGGACGCAATACCCGGCACTGCCGGTTGAATTCGCAACTGCTACAATACCCGAGTCGCCTTAGCCGGCTAAGCCCCAAATTGGTGCAACGCACAATTATCTTGTTTGGCGACTTCGAAGGCACACTGGGGCCGCCGATCAACGCCCTGTCACATCGACCGGTTCCAAAGCGGAAACAGAATCCATCTGGCGGGGGCGAAGCTCTTGTTCAATTCGACGACGAATTGAGCAAGAGTTGAGTTCCGGTGATCGGCGACATCGCCTATCCTTCGCCAACATCCGGAAGGGAGGATTTGCCATGTCAATCCGCAGCCGCGCAATCCTTTGCCTTGTTCTGCTGGCAATCGTTGCCGGCCCTGCGCACGCCCAGGATGCAGGAAGCCCTGCCACAGGGCGATCGATCTTCGACCTCATCCCGGCAGATTCCACCACCGAGCACCTGCTGAAAACGCCCAGCGGCGATCTCCGCTACAGGGCGACCGCCGGAACCATGGACCTGTTCGGCCAGACCGGCGCAAAAAACGCCAGGATCTTCTACACGGCCTATACCGTTCCGGACGCGAAAACGCCCCGCCCCGTCACCTTCGCTTTTAATGGCGGCCCGGGTGCGGCCTCAGCCTATCTGCATCTCGGTCTGATGGGACCCAAGGTCGCCAATCTCGGCAGCCGCAAGGAAGACGGCACGACGCCGGCGCTTCAAGACAATCCGGAAAGCTGGCTCGGCTTCACCGACCTCGTCTTCATCGATCCGGTCGGCACCGGATGGAGCCGGGCCGCACCCGACGCACAAAACGCCTTTTACGGGGTTCGGCAGGACGCCGAGAGCCTTGCAAAATTCATCGCCCTCTACACGCAGAAGAACAACCGCCTGTCCTCTCCGAAATATCTCGCCGGGGAAAGCTACGGCGGCTTCCGCGCCGCAAAGGTGGCAAAGGCCCTGAAAGACAGCCAGGGCATTCTGGTCTCCGGCATTGTCATGGTCTCGCCGATGATCGATGGCCGTTTCCTGATGGCCGCGGATACCGATCCAGTCACCGCAGCCCTGCAACTGCCATCGCTGGCAGCCGCCGAGCTTGAACGCAAGGGAGAATTCTCGGCAGAGAAGGTTCAGTCCGCCGAAACCTATGCGATGAGTACCTATCTCGTCTCGCTTACAGGCCCCGCACCATCCGGAACTGAAGCAGAGGCGCTTTACGCACGCGTTTCGGCCCTGACGGGACTGCCGGTCAATATCGTTGCCCGCAGCCGCGGTTTCGTCAGTTCGGCATATCGGACGGAGGCTGTCGGGGACGGCCGGATCGTCAGCCTTTATGATGCATCGGACATGGTGGCGGACGCCTATCCGGAACGCTCGAACGTTACCAATGACGACAATATTCTGGACGGATATACACGTGCCTACGGCGCACTCTTCGCCGCCTACGCGAGGAACGACCTGCGCTTCGAAACCGACATGACCTATACGCTGCTGAACGGAGAGGTTAACCGCCAATGGGACTGGGACGGCCGCCAGTCGAATGCCTCTGCATCTGACGACATCCGTGATCTGCTCTCGGTCATCCCCTCTTTCAGGCTCTCTGTCCTGCACGGCTACAGCGACATCCTGACACCCTATGGCGTCTCGAAATTTATTCTGGACCATCTGCCCGAACAGCTCGCCAGAGGACGCACCGAACTGAAACTCTATCGCGGCGGCCATATGTTCTACAGCGATCCCGGCTCGCGGCGGCAGGCAAACGAGGATATGCGGTCGTTTTACATCGGCGCCGATGCCGCACCGGATTGAGCAGGCATGGGGCTGCGGTCAGCGCGACAGTCCGAACTGGATTTCTATTCTGTGATAGGAACTGCCGGCACCATTCCAGCCATGATAGATTTCGCGACTTTCGCCGGAATAGATGTAGCGCGACCTATCCAGCTCGGCGATGAGCGGCGCATAACCTTGGGTAAAAAGCGTCCTCAGAGATCCTTGATAAACCCGGCTTGCCACCATGATCGGCTCAAGATGGATGAGTTCGACCTTACCATGATAATCTGCAGGCATCTTTATCGGACAGCATATTTCCCAGTCGAAAAACGTCTTTCCGTCCTTGGGAAGATTGTAGGATATGAACAGCCATGGACCATCGATTTCCAACCCCTCCTCAATCATATTTTTCTGCATGTTCGCCAAGCAATCGGCTGCCACCTGCCTGATATCCGGTATGCGCAGCCGGCGTTTTTCGCGCAGCACCCACAAATCCGGTGTTTCCTTGATATCCATAGCTTGAAATCCAGCAAAGATCGGAGTTTCTGTTCGCCGTCAGTAGATCGCCTAGAGAAACGGGGCCAATCGAAAGGCGAAATGGTGTTCTCTATTGCGCACCGAGGCTTCGATTTTTTAGCATCGTTTTCCAAAGGAGCTTGCCTCATGCTTTTAGCCGCCGGCTAAGGCTTGTTGGTCACCTGCTTTTAGATCTTTGCTTGTCTCGTGCAACGACACGGGTCATATGTCCTCCCTGCGTCCTCCTGCCCCTTCCCTCCTCTCGTTTTTTTCCTCACACTCACGAGTCGGGAACAAAAAGAACGGGAACAACGCAATGTATGAATATGCCATAGCCTGGGAATGGCTGAGTTTTGCCGTGCGCTGGCTGCACGTCGTCACCGCGGTCGCCTGGATCGGCTCGTCTTTCTATTTCATCGCACTCGATCTGGGGCTGGTAAAACGACCGCATCTGCCGCCGGGCGCCTATGGCGAGGAATGGCAGGTCCATGGCGGCGGCTTCTACCATATCCAGAAATATCTGGTCGCACCGGCCCAGATGCCGGAGCACCTGACCTGGTTCAAATACGAGAGCTATTTCACCTGGCTTTCCGGCTTCCTTCTGCTCTGCATCGTCTATTATGGCGGCGCCGAACTTTTCCTCGTCGACCGCACGGTGATGGAACTGGAAAACTGGCAGGCCATCTGTCTGTCGCTGGCTTCGCTCTCGATCGGCTGGCTGTTCTACGACCAGCTCTGCAAGTCGAAGCTCGGCAACAATACCTGGGGTCTGATGATCCTGCTTTATATCCTGCTGGTCATCATGGCCTGGGGGTATACGCAGGTCTTCACCGGCCGCGCCGCCTTTCTGCATCTCGGCGCCTTTACCGCGACGATCATGTCGGCCAACGTGTTTTTCATCATCATTCCCAACCAGAAGATCGTCGTCGCCGACCTGATCGCCGGCCGCACGCCGGATGCCAAATACGGCCGCATTGCCAAGCAGCGGTCACTGCACAACAATTACCTTGTTCTGCCGGTGATCTTTTTCATGCTGTCGAACCATTATCCGCTGGCCTTCGCCACCCATTTCAACTGGGTGATCGCCTCGCTGGTCTTCCTGATGGGCGTCAGCATCCGGCACTGGTTCAACACCACCCATGCCAGGAAGGGCAAGCCGACATGGACATGGCTGGTGACGGTGATCCTCTTCATCCTGATCATCTGGCTGTCGACGGTCCCGAAACTGCTGACCGGCGAGACCGAAACGGCATTGTCACCCGTGAGCCAGAAATTCGCCTCCAACGCCCATTTCGAGGCGGCCCGTGATGTCGTCATGGCGCGCTGCTCCATGTGCCATGCGGCAGAACCGGTATGGGATGGCGTTCCCTTCACGCCCAAGTCGGTGAAACTCGAAACCGACGCGGAGATTGCCAGCCATGCGCGGGAAATCTATATCCAGGCAGGACGAAGCCACGCCATGCCGCCCGGCAATATAACGGATCTTACGCCGGACGAGCGCAAGCTGCTGGTTGCATGGTATGAAAGCGCCATCGCCTCGCAATAGAGTTCACCGACCCAAGGTTCACATGACAGACACCCTCATCCGCGGACGCCTCCTGTCCTTCAAGCGCGCGCCTCAGTCTCTGACCGACAGCGACAGCTATCTTTACGAAGATGACGGCGGCCTGCTGGTCGATGCCGACGGAAAGATCACCGCGGTGGGGGATTATGCCAGGGTGAAGGCCGCCGCGCCGGAGGATGTGGTCGAGATCGACCATCGGCCACATCTGATCCTGCCGGGCTTCATCGACACCCATGTGCATTTTCCGCAGATGCAGGTCATCGCCTCCTATGCCGCGAACCTGCTTGAATGGCTGAACACCTATACGTTCCCGGAGGAATGCCGCTTCGTCGAGAGCGAGCATGCGACGCGCATCGCCACACATTTCTACGACGAGTTCCTGCGCCATGGCACGACGACGGCCGTCGCCTATTGCTCCGTCCACAAGACCTCCGCCGACGCCTTCTTTGCCGAAGCCCTGAGGCGCAATATGTGCATGGTCGGCGGCAAGGTGATGATGGACCGCAACGCCCCGCAGGGCCTGCTCGACACGCCGGAAATGGGCTATGACGAGACCCGCGCGGTGATCGAACAATGGCACGGCAAGGGCCGCAACCACGTCGCCATCACGCCACGCTTCGCCATCACCTCGACACCGGAACAGATGTCGGCGACGCAGGCGCTGGCGCAGGAGTTTCCGGACCTTTTCATCCAGACGCATCTGTCGGAAAACCGGGAGGAAATCCGCTATACCTGCGAACTCTACCCGGAGGCAAAGGACTATACGGATATCTATGCCCGGTATGGCTTGCTCGGAAACAAGA
Source organism: Agrobacterium sp. Ap1 (assembly GCF_017313375.1). Lineage (NCBI taxonomy): Bacteria > Pseudomonadati > Pseudomonadota > Alphaproteobacteria > Hyphomicrobiales > Rhizobiaceae > Agrobacterium > Agrobacterium sp. Ap1. The sequence goes on along the minus strand of NZ_JAFLMY010000008.1, from coordinate 34,908 downwards.
CCCTGCTCGGCCACGCAATCCACCTGTCGGAGCGGGAAATGGATGTCCTGTCGGAAACTGGCAGCATCGCCGTCCATTGCCCGACCTCGAACCTCTTCATCGGCTCCGGCCTGTTTCCGCTGCGACCGCTGACACGCCGTGAAAAGCCGGTGCGCATCGCGGTCGCCACCGACATCGGCGGCGGCTCCAGCTATTCGATGCTGAGAACCATGGACGAGGCCTACAAGATCCAGCAGATATTGGGCGAGCGGCTGAACCCGCTCGAAAGCTTCTACATGATGACCAGAGGCAATGCCGAGGCGCTATCGATGGAAACCGATATCGGCACGCTGGATCTGGGCTCCGTGGCCGACCTCGTCATCCTCGATGCAGCCTCCACGCCGGCGATGAAGCTGCGGATGGAAACGATAAGCACGCTGCCGGAAGAACTCTTCCTGCTGCAGACCATGGGCGACGACCGCGCCGTGGTGGAAACCTACGTGGCCGGCAAGGCGATGAAGAATACGCTTTGATAGCTATCGCGTCTTGGCGCTCTTGTAGACCTCGGAATGCTCGCGACGCCCAACCGCAACGACAACGACGGTTATCCGCTCATCCTCGATACGATAAACCAGTCGACATCCGGCGGATCGGAGCTTTATCTTGTAGTGATCCGGCAGGCCGCGCAACGCGTCGGCCTGCACTTTCGGTCGCTGCAGCCGTTCGAAGAGCTTTCGTTTGAACTGCTCCCTCACGGTCGCGCCGAGCTTGTCCCACTCCTTCCGCGCTACCGGCAGAAATTCGAGCCTATAGGTCATCGAGATCGACCGGCACGCCCTTCTCACCGGCGCGCGCCTTGGCGATCTCGACAAGTGCCTGGTCGTCCAGGGCGTCTATCAGGGCTTCATAGGTTTCGGCCGGCACCATATAGGCCATAACCCGGTTATGGTTGAGAATGGCCACCGCACCGCCAGCAGCTCCATCAATCACCGCACTCGGATTCTTTTTCAGATCCGATACGCTGACTGCCATTTCCGCCTCGACACGCTGCATCGTCTCACCTCATTGGAGCTATATTTAGCACTATATATCGTACCGATATTGGGACTCTTATCAGATTTGAAACCTCTCGGCGAGCACCGCAAAAAATGCCTGAAGGCTCGAATTCCAGTTTCCTCCGGGCATCGATATGCTACCTGTCTGAAATCAATTTCAGGAGGAACCGATCATCATGTCCAAGCCGCTTACCATCGCCGATCTGAAGACAATGGCCCGTCGTCGGGTGCCGAAAATGTTCTTCGATTATGCCGATAGCGGCGCATGGACCGAAGGTACCTACCGCGCCAACGAGGACGATTTTTCCAAGATCAAGCTGCGTCAGCGCGTGCTGGTCGACATGACCAACCGCTCGCTGGCGACCACCATGGTCGGCCAGGATGTCTCGATGCCTGTCGCGCTCGCACCGACGGGCTTGACCGGCATGCAGCATGCCGATGGCGAAATGCTGGCAGCCAAGGCTGCGGAAGAATTCGGCGTACCCTTCACCCTCTCGACCATGAGCATATGCTCGATCGAGGACGTGAAATCGGTCACCTCCAAGCCCTTCTGGTTCCAGCTTTACGTGATGAAGGATCGCGGCTTCATCGAGCGGCTGATCGGCCGCGCCAAGGCCGCCGGTTGCGGCGCGCTGGTCGTCACCGCCGACCTGCAGATTTTGGGCCAGCGCCACAAGGACTTGCGCAACGGTCTTTCCGCCCCGCCGAAATGGACGCTGAACAGCGCCTTGCAGCTGGCGACCAAGCCGTCTTGGTGCTTGGACATGCTGCAGACCAAGCGCCGCGGCTTCGGTAATATCGTCGGCCATGCCAGCAATGTATCCGACCTTTCCTCGCTGTCGGCCTGGACCGCGGAACAGTTCGATCCGCGGCTTTCCTGGGACGACATCCGTTGGATCAAGGACCTGTGGGGCGGCAAGCTGATCATCAAGGGCATTCTGGATGAGGAAGATGCCCGCGCCGCCGCCGATACGGGCGCGGACGCCCTGATCGTATCCAACCATGGCGGCAGGCAGCTCGACGGCGCTCCCTCCTCCATCTCCATGCTGCCAAAGATCGTCGATGCGGTCGGCGACCGGATGGAAGTGCATTTCGACGGCGGCATCCGCTCCGGACAGGATGTGCTGAAGGCCGTGGCCCTCGGCGCAAAAGGCACCTATATCGGCCGCCCCTTCCTCTACGGCCTCGGCGCGATGGGCAAGCCGGGCGTGACGACGGCGCTCGAAATCATCCGCAAGGAGATGGACATCACCATGGCTCTGTGCGGCAAGCGCGACATCAAGGATTGCGGCACGAATATCATCGCCTCCTCTCCCTTCTGATTTGGGATAATGCGGAAAGCCGGTTAGGATGCCTCCACATGCGGCGGGGGCTAAATGGGCGGCTTTTTGCAGTCATTTGCGGTGGCGGCGACAACTCTGGCCATGCTCGGCGCAGGGAGCGGTATTGCGTCCGAAAAAGCCGAGACCACCAAGCGCGAAGAACCGGCTTGCCTCTACGAGCGATCTGTCGGCGGCAAGCCGACCTGCATCCGCAAGGACTTCTTCAATGCCGATCTTTGCAGCGCGATCGAGAGATCGGCCAATAGCCACGCCATTCCACCTGAATTTTTCGCGCGTCTTATCTGGCGGGAAAGCCTGTTCCGCCCGGAAGCCGTCAGCCATAAGGGAGCGGAAGGTATCGCCCAGTTCATGCCATCGACGGCAAGGATGCGCGGCCTTGGTAACAGTTTTCATGTCCTCGACGCGCTGGATGCTTCCGCCGCCTACCTGAAGGAAATGAGCATACGTTTCGGCAATCTCGGCTTTGCAGCTGCGGCCTACAATGCCGGGGAGAACGGCTTCTCCCGCTTTCTTGCCTCCGAAAGACTGCCGATCGAGACACGTGATTATGTCTTTGCCATTACCGGCACGCTGATCGAGACATGGCGTGACGACCCGCCTGATGTCGTAGCCCCGCCTCTCAGCAAGGGCCAGTCCTTTCAGGAGGCCTGCACGACACTGGCTTCAACACGTCGGATGACGGAACCGGTACTGACCACCTCCGCCGACTGGGCGCCGTGGGGCGTTCAGCTGGCGGCCCACCATCGCCCCGCCGTCGTCGACCGCCTTTTTACCCGCGCGATCCTTGACCTGCCGGCACCGCTGAATGAGGAGCGGGCGCTAATCGTCAGGCAACGCGGCGGCAATTTCGGATATCGCCCGCGTTATGCCGCAAGGATCGGCCGCGAGACGCGGCAGGAGGCGACAAAACTCTGCACCGCGATCAAGGCTGCAGGCGGTGCCTGTACCGTCTTCAAAAACAGATAGGGCCCCGTCAGCCGCACCAGCCGCCTTTGCCGGCTCCCGGTCGCTTGGCAAGACCTTCATTGACCAGCACGTCGGCGAGCGACCGGCCGTTGCGGGTCACGTCGCGCAGTTGATGCCCGTCAACCGCGGAATTGTTTCCCTGCCAGGTGACGAGTTCGAACGGGCCGGAATCGAGGAAGGCCCGCACCCGAAGTTTCGCATCACTGGCCTTGATCCGCTCAGCCTCGCAACGGGGCTTTTTGATATCCGGCACCTCAATGCCGACAAGACGAATTTTCTGGCCGTGGAAAACGAAGCGGTCAGCGGTCACCACGCAATCGTCCTGCTTGGCCGTGCCACAGAGAAAGAATTTGCCTTGATAGCCGCCAGCAAGGCTTTCACCTGATTTCGGAGCAGCAGCAGACAGAGAGGCAACCTCCAGACCCGGCTTGCCGACCGGCGCCGGTGGAATGATTGCGGCTGTCTGGGTCTGATCCGGCGGTCCGACCGGACGTGGTGGAACGGGAGTGACACTGCGATGTGATGGTGCGGGCTGCGGCTTGGCCACAGCCACCTTTTCCCGCGTCTCTTCCCGTGTGGTCGTGTGAGCTGGCTTATCTGTCGTCAGGCTGGCGACGAACTTCCGGGCCGGTGAAAAATTGTCGTAAAGCGCAATGCCGCCACCGATCGCGACGAGCGCAGCCATCCACGGCCAGAACGAGGATCCAGACCGCGACGGCGCACGTCTGCTGCTCTTGCGTTTCGAGCCTGATTTTGCGCGCGATGGGGCCATGGAATCATCTCCTGTCGAATCGGATAGGAGTATCGGCAGGAAGCCTTGCCGAATGGTTTCCAGAAATAGCCGTGTCCCGATCATCAGGATGTTTTACACACGTCCTGTTGCTAGCGCGCTTGCCCATTCAGCCCGGCCATTGGCGGCAGCAAGCCTCGACATTGCCATGTGGTCATAGGGTACGTTGCGGAAAAGCGGCGCCCAGCCGTGCCCCGTCTTCTCGATCACCGCATAAGAAGCCATGGCGTGGCCGGTTTCCACCTTGTGGTAGAAAGGCGCGTCATCGTCATAGGCAGGTTGGCCGACGCTGCCGGGATTGACGATCAGCCGACCGTCGGACAGCGACACCATGCGCGCAATATGACTGTGGCCGCAGAGAATGAGCGACTGCTCGATGCCCTCCGCCAGCACCTCGATCTCATCTTGAGGGCGCAAGGTGACATGCCCCTGCGGCGAGACCGTCTCCAGCCAATAAAGATTGTCGTCTTTAGGCGTCGCATGGCAGAGGAAAACCTCATCTCGCCAGATCATGCTGAACGGCAGTTTGTGCAGCCAGTCGAAATGCCGGGGCGACATCTGGCGATGCGCATGCGCGTCCGACGCCTCCAGTTGATCGGCAGTCTTCTCGACAAGGTAGCGATCGTGATTGCCGCGCACCGTCCGCTCAGCCTTCAGGTCGAGCAGCAACAGAAGGTCGCCTGTCTGATCCGCCTGAAGCGGCCCGCTGAAACAATCGCCGAGATTGACGATGTCGCGAATGCCGAGCGCAGAGATGTCATCAAGCACGGCTTTCAGAGCCGCACGATTTCCATGAACATCGGCGATCGCAGCAAAACGCATCAACTGCCCCTATAGGTGGAATAACCGTAGGGTGAGATGAGCAACGGCACATGATAATGCGCCGTGATGTCTGAAATGCCGAAACGGATCGGAATAACGTCAAGAAAAGCCGGCTCGGCAAGAGTGATGCCTTGGGCACGCAGATAATCGCCCGCATGGAAAACCAGCTCATAGGTTCCGGCGACAAAAGTCTCTCCGATCAGGATAGGTCCGTCATCGACCCGCCCATCCGCATTGGTCTTCACCGACTTGACTGTCGTCCGCGTGGCTCCCTCGATCCGGTAAAGCTCGATCACAAGCCCTTCGGCCGGCTTGCCGCTTGCCGTATCGAGCACATGAGTGGTGAGACCGGTCATAGGCTTGGCTCCGAAATCTGATAGGGCATCTCGAAAAAGAACTCTTCGAGATTGGCGGCGGTATTGTCACGGTCGACAACAAGGAAATCGCTGACCCCGCCGAGCGCCATCAGCGGATGATGCCAGGTATTGGGGAAATAGTTCACCCCCTGATGCGCCGCAGCCAGAAATATTCTCGGCCTCCCCGGTTTGCCATCCACATCATCCGACACGCCGACGAGAAACGGTCGGCCGGAGAGCGGCACGAAACTCTGGCTGCCAAAGGGATGCCGCTCCATCATACCGACTTCGTAGGGAAACTGCCGGGGCTGGCCACGAAAGATATTGAGGATCAGCCGCTCGGGGGCGCCGACCACCACCGGCTCTGCCAGCGCATGATAACGCTCCGTCGTACCATTATTGATCAGCCGCATCTTCGAAGGATTGGCCTCAATGACATCGCCATACGGCGCGAAGGCTTCTTGGGTGAGAGGCAGGATTTCGAGAATTTTGGTCAATTCATTCGCCTTGCGCATGCCAATTTTCAACGACTTGCAGCTTTTCCAAAAAGTCCGGGAGCGAGACACGCGCTGTCTCCCAGACTATGTTGAGATCTATTTCAAAATAGCCGTGGGCGATACGATTGCGCAGGCCTTGGATTTCGGACCATGGCACTTCGGGATGTTCGGAAAGAAATTCGGGATTTTCCCGGGCCATGCGGACGACGGCTTCACCAAGCATGAGTATGCTCATGCCCACAGCTCTCTGAATCATCAGATCATTCAGAAAAGCTTCGCGATCCACGCCTTCGACAAAGCGACAGGTATCCGCCGCGGCAGTCCGCATTTGATGCAGATACAAGCGTGTTTTGTCTGTCATAAAGGCTTCGCCTCAGCGAGCACGCGGGATCGTATCATGGCCGGCAGATCACCCGGTGTGAGCAAGTCCACCTTGATCCCGCCAAACATCTGCTCCAGCTCGTATTGGAGCCCGCCAAGGCTGAAAAGCGTGCTTCCCGGCAAGGCATCGACGAGGATATCGATATCGCTGTCAGGCCCATCCTCGCCGCGGGCGACCGAGCCGAAAACGCGCGGGTTCGCCGCGTTGAAGCGTTTCGTCGCTTCGCGGATCGCCTCGCGGTTCTTTTCAAGCACTTCCGACGGTCGCATCGGCACTACTCCTGTCATCACCACTATAGGCGACAGCGAATGTGGAAGAAAGCGTACCCCTCACCCTTGGGGTAAAAGCGCCAGCAATCGCAGATGCGCGATCCGCTCCACCTGCGCGCAGGCGGTCGCGAACTCTTCCTCGGCGCTGTTGGATATGCGTGTCTCGAAAGCTGCCAGAATATCGTCCTTGTTCAGCCCTTTCACCGCAATGATGAACGGAAATCCGAATTTCGTTGTATAGGCGGCATTCAGGGTCGTGAAGCGGGCGTGCTCTTCGGCGCTCAATCGGTCGAGGCCGGCGCCGGCCTGTTCCTGTTTGCTGTCTTCGGTCAGCTCGCCGGCGATCGCAAGCCTGCCCGCCAGATCGGGATGCGAGCGCAGCACGGCAAGCCGTTCTCCTGCGCCCGCCTTGCGAAACTCCGAAACCATCGCCGCATGCACGCCCTTCGCGGTCAAAGGCACGAAGATCAGGCCGGCATCATAGGCGCGTTCTGCTATGAAAGGCGAATGCTCGAACACGCCGCCGAAGGTCGCAATGAAATCCCCTCTTGCCGTCATACGGCACCTGCAGGCCGGTAAGCCGGCTTGTGGTGCTCATGCCAGTGTTTTGCGATCTCGATACGCTGCGGAACCCAGACCTTCTCATGGGAAGCGACATATTCCATGAAGCGGCGCAGCGCTGCCACACGACCCGGACGCCCCACGAGGCGGCAATGCAGGCCAACCGACATCATCTTCGGGCTGCCTTCCTCGCCTTCGCGATAAAGCGTGTCGAAGGCGTCCTTGAGGTAAGTGAAGAACTGATCGCCGGAATTGAACCCCTGCGGCGTGGCAAACCGCATGTCGTTGGTCTCGAGCGTATAGGGAATGATCAGGAACGGCTTGCCATCGCTGCCCGGCACCCAATAGGGCAGATCGTCCGCATAGCTGTCGGAGGAATAGAGAAACCCGCCCTCTTCCATCACAAGCTTCAGTGTATTGTCGGACGGCTTGCCCTGGTACATGCCGTATGGCCGCTCGCCGACAAGCTCGGTGTGCAGGCGCACAGCTTCGAAGATGTGCTCACGCTCCTTGTCGATCGGAAAATCCTTGTATTCCAGCCAGCGGTAACCGTGACTGGCAATCTCCCAGCCTGCTTCCTTCATGGCGGCGACCGCTTCCGGATTGCGCGCCATGGCAAGTGTCACGCCATAGACCGTGCATTGCATCTTCAGTTCGTTAAACAGCCGGAATAACCGCCAGAAACCCGCGCGCGACCCGTATTCGTAGATCGATTCCATATTGAGATTGCGCTGACCGGGCCAAGGGGCGGCGCCGACGATCTCGGACAACAGGTTTTCGGAAGCCGCATCGCCGTCGAGGATCGAGCTTTCACCACCCTCTTCATAGTTGATGACGAACTGCACGGCGACATTGGCGCCGCCGGGCCATTTCGGATCGGGACTGTTTCGGCCGTAGCCGACGAGATCGCGCGGGTAGTCTTTTATGGTTATTGGCATGTTCCACCTCGATTATTTACGGCAACGGTAGCGCACCGGTTCCGCAGATGTCGAGATGCAAACTTGTCCCCGTGATCAGCCGAGTTGATCAGTTGAGGCGATCATCCTGCCACTCGTGATAGCCCCCGTCGCCGAGACCTATATCGCGCAGCATATATTCGTCGAATTCCAGCTTAGACGCGAATGGCGGCCGCCCGACGGTCGGTTCGGCGGACATGTCGAGCTCGTGATGCCCACGCCAGTGAATATGCGTCAGGGCAGAGAATGCCGTGGATAGTGCCGGAGGGAATGCAAATATAGACATGGAACCTTCTCCTTCATTCGGCCGCCGCTTGTGGCATGCAGGCCTCGCAGATAGCTGCCACGTGCCGGTGATCGGTGCCACAGCAGCCACCCAATACGCACATCGACGGATAACGTGCTCTCAGGCTGCGGTAATGTCGACCGAGCTCCTGAGGATCGCCGATATCGATTTCAGTCGCCTCGTCCAGCTCTGCATGGCTCTTGGAAGAGGCATTGGCGCGCACACCGCCGATCCTGTGCAGCCAGGTATCACCGTCGACGAAAGCCTGTTCGAAGTGGACGGGGTGGGCGCAGTTGACCATGTAATAGGCGGGGCCATTTGCGGTCATGTCATCCGTCATCTCGATCGCTTCCCGCAAGGACATGCCGTTTGCGAGCCTTCCATTGGTCTCGACCGTGAAAGAGATCACGACGGGCAGCCCTGTCTCCCTGGCAGCCCGCACGATACCGATCGCCTCTTCGGTTGTGTTGATCGTCATGGCGCTCAGCATATCAACCGGTGTTTCGGCAAAGGCATCGATCTGATGGGCGTGATAATCCTCCGCCTCGGCCACGGACATCCGGCCCTGCTTGTAGGCGTCTCCCCGCGGCCCGATCACGCCGTTGAGCAGAATGGGCATACCCGGCCTTTGCCATTTTTCCCGCAAGCCAGCGACATAGTCGACGGAGCGAATATTGAGCGCCCAGAGTGCAGCAAGATCATATCCGAGCTTTGCCGCCCAGTCCGGGTTGGCCCGCCAGGTCGGTGTATCGAGCAGGAAACCCCGCCCATACTTCCGTGCGAGCGATAGATAGGCCTCATAATAAGCATCCAGCTCGGCGCGCCCGCTGGCATCATCGATGAGCGGGAAGGACGCGAAAAACGGCAGTTCCAGACCACGGTGGAAGATCAGCGTCGTCTCCAGCCCGCCATCGGTCAGATATATCTCTTGCCCCAGATGCGGCAGGCGTTGGCGATCGTTTTTCATCGTCATCTCCTGTGATATGATCGCCGCGGCGCGAAAACAGGTATGTCCCGAAGCTGCAGCTTGCCCGTTTGTTTTGCGCCCGGTGGACGCTTTGATCTACGCGGCTTGCGGTACAGCACGGCAACATATCGAAAACGTGAGCTCGCTCAGGGGGATACCATGTCCCGAAAGACCGAGGATTTGGCCGGGCAAGGCCTGGATGGCGCAAAAACCGTACCTCCGGTACAGTTTTCCTACGCCCGCGTACCGAAAAAGGGTGAAGCAACTCGCGAGCGAATCCTCGAGGTCGCGCAGATATCCGTGCTGTCCAAGGGCTTTGCCGCGACCTCGATCGAAGAAGTCATCGCTGAAGCCGGTATCACCAAGAGCGGTTTTTTCTACCACTTCCACGACAAGAACGAACTCGCCTGCGAGATGCTGCGCCGCTACGTGACCGAGAACGACCGCCTTTTCGACGACATTTTCGACCGCGGGCGAGAACTCGCGGATGATCCGCTGCAGGCTTTCCTGATTGGCCTCAAACTGCTGTCGGAACTGGCGCGCGACCTGCCGGGCGTGCATCCTGGCTGCATCATCGCTTCTATCTGTTATCAGGAGCGATTGTTCGATCGCGAGATCCACATGCTGAACGCCAGCTCTGTTGCCTCATGGAACAGGCGCTTCCTCGGTTATCTGGAAGAGATCGCCGCGGTGCACCCGCCGCAGGAGCCGATAGAACTGAAGGATCTCGCCAACATGCTGTCATGCACCTTCGACGGCGCCATCATCATGTCCAAGGTCCTGAACGATCCGACCCATCTGGAACGGCAGATCCTGAGCTACCGCACCTTCATCAAATTGCTGTTCATCCAGCCGCAGCCGGATCGACCGGTCTGAAGCGGTGCTCAGGCGATCTTGCGGGCTGCCACGCGTCCCATCGGGTGCAGCGAATGAACCTGAAGCGGCGCACCCGGCTCTTCTTCGACGAACAGCGCCAGGTTGGCGACCTCGACCGGTTTCGTCAGATAGGGCGAGAAATAATCCCTCAGTGCCGGTTCGATAAATGTGCTGTCGCGCGGCAGGAGCGGCCCCGTCAGCGCCATGTGGAAACGGAACTCGTCCATTACGTAAGGATGGCCCCAGCGATAGAGATTGGCGAATTGCGGAGCCGAGAGATCGCCCGGATCGCTGCGCTCGAATTCCGCATCCGACAACGGTGCGCGAAATACGTCGAACTCCTGCACGACGGCGCAGGCAAACAGTCGCATCCGTTCACAGGGAATTTCCGGCACGAGGCCGAAGAAATTGCCGAGCCTTGCCACTTCCAGTGGTGGCAGCTGGAATGGCTCGTGAGAGCCTGCAAACCGCATCAGGTGCCGCAGCAGCATGGGCTCGCTGATCTCGGGCGCTAGCCTGAAGGGCGCCTTCAATGCAGCATGAAACCCGCTACGGCGCGGAATGGCTGTGTGGAAGGAGATCTCGTGAAGACCGACGCCACGAATGGCAGGCGGCTCGGTAGCGTCTCCGGAAAAGGCGTTACGGCCGAGCCATTGCGACGCGGCGAGCGTCAGCGGATCATGTGCCGGTGGCGTGAAATATATGGCATAGCGCATGCGTCACCTTCTCGTGCATCCCTGTCAAACGCCCTGTTTAATTACGCATTTGCTTATTCAGTCCCTGATCAGGGACCTATGCGATTTGCGTGACAGATTAACGACGAAGATGAAGAAGATTCGCGTTTAGCGCGAAGCTACAGAAAGGTGGTTCTCCAGCAAAAACGATGCAGGAACCGGCATTATTCTGCCGGAAACGGCATCAAGCGCAGCCTCGGCCAGAAGATGCGCCACCCCGAAACTGACCTTGAAGCCCCCCGTCAGCGCGATCACGTTCGCGTTGTTTGGATGCGGCCCGACCATCGGGTCGCGATCGATCGCCTTTGGGCGCAGGCCGGCCCATCGTTCCACAACCGGAGCATTGCTGAGCGACGGCACCAGCGCCCTCGCCTTTGCAACGAGATCCTCAAGCTGATGATCGGTGGAGTACGGTTCGTCAAAAGCCTCCTCGCTGGTGCTGCCGAGCGCGATATCGCCATTGTCATGCGGCACGAGATAGAGACCGTTGAGATAAAGAAGCGGCAGGTCCGGATCGGCCCCGGCCCTCAGCAGTGCCGCCTGTCCCTTGACCGGCTGGCCGATCGGTTGCGGCAGCGGATCGGACAAGCCCTCGATCAGCGGAAAAGCCTGATGGCCGGCAGCCACGATGCAGGCGCCGAAGGCGATGCTCGTCCCATCGGCAAATTCCACACGGCTCGATGCGCCGTCGATGCGCGAGGCTGAAAGCCCCTCCACCACGGTAACGTGACGGCCGGCATTGAGGCTTGCACCGAGCGCCTCGGTCAGCTTGCGCGGCGAGACCCTGGCAGCGAAAGTGTCATGCACGATTCCGGCCTCGCAGAACGAGGCATCCGGCCAGCCGGGATGCGGTGTCTGGTCGGCGACATGCCAGTGAAAGCGACGACCGGCCTGATCCCAGTGCGTGGCGGCGTCCTCGGAATGGCGAAACGCGATCGCCCGCAGATGCGATTTCGGCAACGGGATCAGGCGACCGGTGCGGCGATAACCGCATGAAAGCCCCGTATCGGCCTCGATTTGCGCCACCTCGTCCTCGAGGGACAGCAGCGCGTCGAACTGGAACTGTTTCTTGTCGTTCCATTTGTCCGGCATATGCGGCATCAGCGCACCGAGCAGCCCGCCGCTCGTGCCGCGGCCGAGTTTTCCGCTGTCGACGAGCACGGTGCGGATGCCAAGCCGCTCGGCCTTTACCGCGGCCCACAGGCCCATGATGCCGCCGCCGAGAATGACCAGATCGGCAAAGGCCGGAAGGGTTGCCGCGCCACGCGGAGAACCGATAGTCCGCTCTCCAGATTGACCGCCGGCGCCAGCCGGATTATCCGCATTGCTCATGAGCGACAATGATCCCGAATTGAAGACAGTTGAGGGCGAAAGCCCGGCATTCCAGACACTCGACTGGCACGAAGGCGATATGCCGTATTCCCAGGAATTTGGCGATCACTTTTATTGCCGCACCGACGGGCGGCTGGAATGCGGCCACGTCTTCCTTTCCGGCAACGGCCTGCCGGAGCGATGGGAGACGATGTCACCAGCCGGAGACGGCTTCCGCATCGGCGAACTCGGTTTCGGCACCGGCCTGAATTTCTGCGAAACCTGGCGGCAGTGGAAACTCACGCGCAAGCCGGGCACGCATCTGCACTTCACCTCGTTCGAACTCTATCCGATGAAGCGCGACGAGATCGAGCGCGCCCTGTCCCGCTGGCCGGAAATCGATGCTGAGCGGCAGGCGCTTGTTGCGGCATGGCCGGACGACCCGACGGGGCATGTCATGCTCGAACTCGACGACCAGACCCACCTGACCGTCGTCTGCGGCGCGGCACTCGATGGCGTCACGGCGGCGGAGCCGGATTTCGATGCGTGGTTCCTCGACGGCTTCGCCCCGTCGCGCAATCCCGCCATGTGGTCGCCCGAACTGATGCAGGCGCTGTTTGATCGCACCAGACCGGGCGGCGGCTTCGCCACCTATGCCGCTGCGGGCTTCGTCCGTCGCAACCTCGGAGCCGCCGGCTTCATCGTCGAACGCCGTTCCGGTTTTGCCGGCAAGCGCGAAATGCTCTGCGGCACGCGGCCCAATCTCTCGTCCGCGGTCGACTGATCCCGGAAACTCGAAATTCCGCAACCGATCCTCTATCCGAAGAGCGCATATCGGTTTGACTGAAAACCGACAAAGGAACGCAGATGTCGATCACTGTACAGAAAACAATCCCCGCCGCGCGCATACGCCAGTTCCACCAGATGGTCGATCGCTGGCTTCAGGAAGGCCCGATCAAACTCGCGACCAATGCCACGCTGACTGCAATGGACAATGCCGGTATCCCGCAGGCTGAACAGGTGGCGATCCTTGAGGACCGGGATATCATCATGAAGCACAATATGCGCCTCGGTCTGATCAGCGAAGTATTCGCAGCGGCTATCGAAAAGGCCGTGAAACCGTCCCGGTCGGCAAGCGAAGCGCAGGACGAGATTGCTCGGCTGATCGTAACGGCGGTTGGCATCCGTCAGGATGATGAAAGCGAACTCGTCACATTCAACTTCGCCACCCAAAGCGAGGCAGACGCATTCGACGAGGCCATCTGACGGTACTGCGACCAACGGTCCTCAACTCGGTAATAGACCGGAAGGAATTTCGTGAAAGCCTCAATCACTGAACTTAAGTCACTCTGAAATTGACGAAACGACAGCGACGGTGATCGATCTCGATCATCGTCAGAGCGATGCGCAGGAGAGTCGGTTTGAAAAATGCAATTTTGGTCTTCGCTGGATTGCTGATCAGTTGCTCGACTGCAGCGGCCCAGGCAACGCAGTCCCCTAATATACTGAGTAAGGAGCAGTTTCTGTACTATGCCGCAAGCGCAGTCGTTGCGGGCATGTACTGCGGAAAACTCGAATTAAACGGCGATTTCTTCTTGGGATACGAATACGCTACCGGAGTTTATCCACCCCTGGATCCTGATTTTAGGGCTGAGGTGGCAAAGATTGAGAAGGATGCCAGAAGCGATATCGAGAACTACTGCAAGGCAGCGCGGCTGATGTTCTACAAGGGCAACAAACCGAAGCCTCTGGCTGGCCCTTTCCTGGTGGATAAGCCGTGACGGCACCTTCTGATGAGCGCAATTGATGCGTTGCCTCCGAAGATTATCAATCTGACCGGCGACCTTGCTGCCACTCGCTCCTGAGATCGCCTGAACTCCACAAAGCTCTTCCGCCCGCACATAGCAGCTATTCGCAATGAGCACCTGCATCCTTCTGCCCCAGGGGTCAAACAGATGCCTGTGTTCAACATAGGAATTTCAGCATGTCATTGAAGCTTAACGTGATCATCGGCAGCACCCGTCCCGGCCGTGCGGGCCCGGCCATTGGCAAATGGGCCGCCGAACACGCAAAGACACACGGCAAGTTCGAAGTCGAGCTCGTCGATCTCGCCGATTTCAACCTGCCGCTTCTCGATGAGCCGAACCATCCGCGCATGCAGAAATACCAGCATGAGCATACCAAGCGCTGGGCCGAAAGCGTCGCATCCGCCGACGCCTATCTGTTCCTGACGCCGGAATATGACTATTACCCCAATGCCGCGCTGATCAACGCACTGCAGGTTCTGTCGCTCGAATGGTCGTTCAAGCCTGCCGGCGTTCTGAGCTACGCCCACGTCTCCGGCGGCCTTCGTGCCGCCCAGGAACTGCGCATGCTGATCTCCAATCTCAACATGATGCCGATCCCGCAGACGGTTCCGATCCCCTTCTTCACCAACTTCATCGACGAGCAGAAGGTATTCAACCCGACCGCCCCGATGAACGAGGGCCTGAACGCAGCACTCGACCAGCTGGCAACGTGGGCAACGGCCCTGAAGGCCGGCCGCCAGGGCTGAGCCGTTTGAAAGCTGCAAAGCATTCAAAGGGGAGCCGTCACATCCGGCTCCCCTTTTTGATTGTTATGTTAGGTTCTGCAGACCGGAGCCATATTGAGGCCACATCCCTTTCCTTTTTGTCGCACTGCAACATTTTCAGGCTATTAGGCTGGGGTAGCCGATGCCAACGGGAGACGATCTTATGGCGAAAGCCGAGCAGGGATACCGTATCGCATGCCTGGATGGCTTACGCGGCCTGGCAGCACTCTGGGTGCTGGTCGGACACGCTCACATTCTGACGGGTTTCCGCATACCCATCATTGGCGATCCCGACCTCGGCGTCGACCTGTTCGTCATGCTCTCCGGCTTCCTGATGGTGTTTCACTATCAGCTTCGGAAGAAGAAGGAGCCTTGGGAGGCGCCGGGCACATGGTCCGCCTTCTGGATCAGGCGCTTCTTCCGCATCGCCCCGCTCTATTACGTCATGCTTTTCGCAGCATTGGCGCTCGGCCCGATGATCTATGACGCCCGCTCGACGATCGACGCCTTCAATGCCGTTCCGCCACAGCCAGCAGCCCGCTATATCGACGACAGCCTCACGAACTACCTGCTGCACCTGAGCTTCCTTTTCGGCCTCAGCCCGACATACGGCTATCGGACGGCACTGCCGGACTGGAGCATCGGGCTGGAAATGCAGTTCTATGCGGCCCTTCCCTTCATCATGATCATCGTCGGCCGGCTCGGCTGGGTCAGATCCATGATCGGTGTCGTCGCGGCCGGCATCGCCACCGTCTATGTCGTCACAAGGATCGGCTATCATTTCCCGATGCCGACTTTCCTGCCGCTCAAGATGCATGTCTTTGCCGCCGGCATGTTGCTCGCGGCAGCGCTCGACTTGAGCAATCGGCGTGCCTTTGCCTATGCGGCGCTCGCCTGCCTGTTCGTGCTCATTCCGGTCGGCGGCGTGATGAACCCGATGCACGAAATCGTCCGTCTGGCACTGGTCGCCATCTTTTTCGCGCTTGTCCATGCACACCGCCTACCGTCGGCGATCTCCGGCGTGGCGGAGACGATCTCAAATCAGCTCGGCAACCGGCTCTTCCACACGCTCGGCGAACTCTCCTTCGGAGCCTATCTCGCCCACCTGCTGATCATGCAGCCGGTCGTAGCCTTCCTGATCCGGAATTTCGAAATGAGCGATACGACACGATGGCTGGTGACGTTGGTCATCACCCTCCCCCTCACCTATGCAGTGGCGGCGATTGGTTACAGTCTGATCGAAATGCAGGGGTCGAAGATCGGCAGAAGCCTGACCCGGCCACGGACCGCCGCGGCCTGATCATCTCTCTCAGCGCGATTGCGTTGAAAGCCGCGCGCCGCCGATCCAGGTGCGGATCTTGTCTTCGAGCGCTTCCGGGCTGATCGGCTTCGACAGATAGTCATCCATGCCGGCCTGGAAGCAGAGCTCGCGGTCGCTTTCCAGCGCATGCGCGGTCACACCGATGATCGGCGTGTGGGTGCCGGTGCGCTCCTCCAGTTCGCGGATCTTCTGCGTCGCCTGATGACCGTTCATCACCGGCATGGAGACATCCATGAGGATGATCGCCGGATCATGCGCCTGCCAGGCGTCGACCGCTTCCGCACCATTCTTGACGATTTGGAACAACCAGCCGGTAGTCTGCAGGATCTGGGTGAAGACGATCTGGTTGACCTCGTTATCCTCGGCCACCAATACGTCGAGCGACGGCATGGCCTGAACGGGAGGCGTCGACTTTGCACCAGTCACCAACTGAGGACTTGCAATCGGCGCGATAGCCTCTGCAACGACAGTTGCCTCCATCTGCCGCCGGCTTCTGACCGATCGCACCACGTCGATGACAGTGCTGCGCAGAAGGTTGGCCCGCGCCGGCTTCATAAGATGCGCATGGATCTGCAGGCTGGCAAACATGCTTTCGTCATTTGCCATGTCCATTGAGGTCAGGAAGATGATGCCTGTGCGGTCGAAGCGATTGTCTCCACGCAGCGACTTGGCGAAATCAAGCCCGTTCATTTCCGGCATGTGATAGTCGAGCACGATCGCATCGACCGTGATCCCGAGGCGCGTTGCCTCGGCAAGGACGGCCAACCCCTCGGCACCGCTTTCCGCCGCGACCGTATCGAAACCCCACATGGAAAGCTGTTCGGAAAGGATGCGGCGATTGACGGCATTGTCGTCGACAATCAGCACGCGCGCGCCGCTGGTACTGACCGGCAGCACGGTTTCGGTCTTGCGCTCCGCGACGACCGGGAACGGCAGGCTCACGGTAAACACCGAGCCGCGTCCAAGTTCGCTTTCGACATTGACCGATCCGCCGAACAGTTCGACGAGACCCGACGTGATCGCCAGCCCCAGACCCGTGCCCTCGTGCCGCCGCGTCGAGGACGTATCGACCTGCGAAAATTTTTCGAACACCGAGGCGAGTTTCTCGTCCGGAATGCCGAGCCCGGTGTCCTCGATCCGGATCGTCAGCATCAGGTCAGAAGCTCCCACGGGTTCCGACTTCAGGTCGATGAAGACATGCCCCTTCTCGGTAAACTTCACCGCATTGCCGACGAGATTGGTGACGATCTGGCGGAAGCGCCCGGCATCGCCGAGCACAGTTTCCCGCACGGAAGCATCACCGCGCACGATGAGTTCGATATCCTTGTCGGCGGCAGCGGACGAAAGCAGCGTGGCCACATCTTCGATCGCCTCCACCGGATCGAAAGGCGCCTTCCTCAGCTTCATCTGCCCGGCATCGATCTTCGAGAAATCGAGGATGTCGTTGATGATCGTTAAAAGCGCATTGCCGGATTTAACGATGATGTCGATGAAGGTCTTCTGCCGCGTGTCGAGATTGGATTTGGCCAGTAGTTCCGCCATGCCGAGCACGCCATTCATCGGCGTGCGGATTTCATGGCTCATATTGGCGAGGAATTCCGACTTGGCACGATCAGCAGCCTCGGCGCGCTGCAGCAGCCGCGTCAGGTCCTCTTCGCGCGCCTTGACATCGGTGACGTCAGTAAAGACGGCCAGCCAATGGTCACTGTCGGTCTGCCGCGCCTCGACCTGAACCCATTTGCGGTTCTCGATCTTGAACGAGGCATAGAACGGCCGGCCCGCAGCCATGTTCTCTTCCAGCGACCGAAACGTTCCAAGCGCTTCACCGCTCGCACCGAGATCGCCGCGACGGACACAATAACGGAACAGATCGCGCCACTGCGCGCCGGGAGAAACCATCTCAGCGGGCATTTCCAGCATGGCGGCAAGCGCATCGTTGGAAAGCTCGACCTCTCCATCATGCAGGATGAGCAGCCCTTGCGACATCGCGCTGGTCGCATCGCGCATCAGCGCGCCGTGACGCTCAAGCGCCGCCCGCGCCTCCTGGATTTCCGCATCACGCTTACGCATGACGGTGATGTCGGTATAACTGAGAAGGAGCTTGCCGTCAGAAAGCCGCGACGGCGAAATCAGCACCTGCCTGCCGGTAAGAGAGCGGATCTCCAGCGGCGGATGCCCGTCCTCCGTCAGCGCTGCAATTCGCTGCTCGTAGATCGCTTCGAAATCGGAACCGAAATCGGCAAACACGCCGCTCTCGAAAAGGAACAGAAGGAAGTCGCGGTAGGAACGGCCGGAGAGATTGAAGCTCCGCTTCGTATCCCAGAACTCCCCGAAAGCGGGATTGGCATATTCGAAATCGAACTGATCCGTCAGGATGGCGACGCCGACAGGAAGGGCGTCGAGAATGGTCTGCAGGTCCCGGCTGACCTTCTCCGCCTTCGCCTGTGCCTCGCTGATCTGCGAGACATCCGTCCGCGAGCAAAGGAGGTAATTGCTGCCATCCTCGGTCTGGATAGAGCGAAGACGGGTCAGGACCGGTATGACCGATCCGTCCGGAAAGGTCATGTCCTCGGACTTGTCGATATTCTCGCCATCCAGAACCCGGGCATTTTCGTCCCAGAAACGTTCGGCGGCCCAGGGAAACATCTGCGCTTCCGTCTGGCCTATATAGCGGTCCCGGCTGTCGCCGAGCATCCGCTCATAGGCATGGTTGGCATAGGTCAGTTCATGCCTGGCATTGCGCACGAAGACCGGCGTCGGCAGGTCCTCGAGGATGGCGCGGAACAGCTCCGTTTCCGCCACCTGATTGCGGAGCAGCATTTCCTGCTCCTTGAAATCGGTGACGTCCTGGCGGATCGCGATCAGAACACCGTTTTCCAGCCGTTTGTTGACCGATCGAAGCCAGCGCCCGTCGGCGAGATGATCGATGCTTTCATGATAGGGCTGCCGGAAAGGTTTGATCTGCTCTGCGAGCCATCCGTCCCGTCCCAGCGCGAGAACCTGATCGTCCGACTGATAGATCTTTCGGCGGCGGTCGTAGGCCTGCCCCAGGATCTGGGGCAGGCTCATCCCGACCTGCAGATCGATATCCAGCGTGCGGCCATATTCGGTAAGCTGCGAATTGCAATAGAGCAACACGTCGTTGCGGTCGTAGATGCCGATGCCCATTTCCAGCATGTCTAGGGCATCGTCGAGAAGTTTGTTGTCGAACATGGGCGAAGTGCCGCCTGCAACGCGCAATGGGACGATCTTGGCCGTGCCGGAGGAAAGCTCCGCCTTCGGCGCAATCGCTTCGATAGTGCCGAACAGATAGGTATGGTCGTTTTCGGTCAGAAAGCGCTCGATATGAACTTCATATAAAAGCGCACCGGCGGCATCGAACAACCGCGCGACCTCGTCGCTGCCGAAAACAATAGTCCGACTTTCCTTCTCCTTGCGGTCGCCGGCATCGACAGTGCCCGTCAGAGTGTTGCTGGCGCCGTCGACGAAATCGTCCGGACTAGCATCGAAAAGTTCCGCATAGGCGAGATTGACCGCCACATAGCGCAGCGCGCTATCCTTGATATAGGCCGGTTGCAGCAGATCCTGGATCCGCGCACAGGCTTTGTCGAGCAAGTCGCTGTGCATATCCAAGCGCTGCTGTCCCTTATTATGTTCCCGGGCAATTTTTTGGGCCGATTCACTGCGGCCGTGATGGCGACGATAACACCATGGAGAGTGTTAACAACGCGTTTTTACCACAAGTCGATACCCGGATTTTCATGTAGCGATTGCAGAATTTTCGCCGGAGCGGCGTGATGTCCTGGAAGAGGCGGCACATCGTCGCAAATGGCGAGGGCAACCGTGAAGAGAATTTGACACAGTCTGCGAAAGGACCGCCGCAGATGGGATAGTCATGAGCGAGATTACGACGCCTTCTTCTGCTGAAGCAGATGCTGGCCCGACGAGCGGTGAAAGACGCCGCCGCAGCGGCGGCAGAGGTGGCGAACGCCTCCGCTCAGGCCTGAGCGGGACAAAATACCGCAACCTGGTCAACACGATAGACAAGACTAGCATCCTCTCGCCCGAAGCGATTGAAGACATTCACAGCGCCTCGCTGATCGTGCTCGAGGAAATCGGTATGGACATCATCCTACCGGAAGCGCGTGAGCGGATGAAGATCGCGGGAGCAGATGTTACGCCCGGCTCCAACCGGGTGCGTTTCGACCGTGGCCTGATCGAGGAACTGATCGCATCCGCGCCGTCAAGCTTCACCATGCATGCCCGAAATCCGCAGCGGAATGTCAGCATCGGCGGCAATAACCTGGTCTTCGCGCAGGTCGCTTCCGCCCCTTTCGTTGCCGATCGCGAGGGTGGTCGCCGCGCCGGCAATCAGGAAGACTTTCGCAAGCTGATCAAACTCGCGCAGCATTACGACATCATCCACACGACCGGCGGTTATCCGGTCGAGCCGATCGACATTCATGCTTCGGTTCGTCACCTCGACTGCCTGTCCGATCTGGTGAAACTGACCGACAAGGTCTTTCATTGTTATTCGCTTGGCGCACAGCGCAATCTCGATGCACTTGAAATTGCCCGTATCGGAAGAGGCATATCGATGGAGCAGATGGCGACGGAGCCATCGCTTTTTACCGTCATCAACTCATCCTCCCCGCTCCGTCTCGACGGGCCGATGCTTCAAGGGATCATCGAAATGTCGTCGCGCGGCCAGGTCGTCATCATGACGCCGTTCACGCTGGCGGGCGCCATGGCGCCGGTAACTATCGCCGGCGCTCTGGTGCAGCAGAATGCCGAGGCGCTGGCTGGCATCGCCTTCACCCAGATGGTGCGAAAGGGCGCACCCGTCATGTATGGCGGCTTCACGTCCAATGTCGACATGAAGACCGGTGCACCCGCTTTCGGCACCCCGGAATATATGAAGGCGGTGATTGCCGGTGGGCAACTGGCCCGCCGCTACGGCATTCCTTACCGGACCTCCAACACCAATGCCGCCAATACGCTCGATGCACAGGCGGCATACGAAAGCTCCATGTCGCTCTGGGCGCTGACGCAAGGGGGCGGCAACTTCGTGCTTCACTCCGCGGGCTGGACGGAAGGCGGACTGACGGCATCCTTCGAGAAATTCATTCTCGACGTCGACATGTTGCAGATGGTGGCGGAATTCCTGACGCCGCTCGACGTAAGCGCCGACGCCCTGGCGCTAGATGCGGTGCGCGATGTCGGCCCCGGCGGCCATTACTTCGGCACCCCGCATACACTCGCACGTTACGAAACAGCCTTCTATTCGCCTATCCTTTCAGATTGGCGCAATTTCGAAACGTGGACCGAGGCAGGCAGGCCGACCACCTATGACCATGCCAACCGGATCTACAAGGAAGCACTGACCAATTACCAGCAGCCGGCACTTGATTCCGCAATAGGAGAAGAACTCGATTCTTTCGTGACCAGGCGCAAGGCTGAAGGCGGTGTGACAACCGATTTCTGAACGCCTTCAAACCGGCGCAGCGTCGCCGCAATCTCGCCACAAAGCGAGACAGGGGTTGCGTGTCAACGGCAAAAATCAACCTCTGGATGATCGAGTGTGAACAGGCGTTCAGACTAAGTCCTGTTTCCTTCCATCAATCTGCCGAGATTGAGCACCATCTTATGAACGTGCCCTTGGAACGAACCAGAGGGAAAGGACCACGATCATGACGTTCATGAAGAAAACAGTTTCCGCGAGCCTCGTCGCCCTGTCCGTCGCAGGCGCACTTGCCGCGACCGCACCTGCCGCAGAAGCGCGCGACCGCCATCATCACGGCGACGACGTCCTGATCGGCGCCGCCGCAGGTCTTGCCGGCGGTCTTATCGGAGGCGCAATCGTTTCCGGTTCGCAGCGACCGGTATATGTCGAGCCGCAATACGAATACGCACCGCCGCCGCCGCCGCGGGTCGTTTACCGCCCTGCTTACTACGAGCCGGCCCCGCCGCCGCCACGTTGCCATCTCGAATGGGTGGAAAACGAATATGGCGAAGCTTATCGCGCCCGCGTCTGCTATTAACATCTGAAGTCAGAGATGCTGAAGGCGGCGGTGAAAGAACCGCCGCCTTTTTTTATCTATTGTACGCGATCAATCGTCGTCGCCGTCGATCCACACCTGTTCGCCGGATTGCGGGTGGAACTTGATTTCCATCTTGCGGCCATCCTTGTTGCGGGCCTCGACCTCATAGCAACCGTCATCGATATTGATATCGCGGATTTCCAGACCAAGCGGCGCGATCCTGTTGCGCAAATCCGCTTCGCTCATCCAGTCGGCGATCGGCACATTGCCGCAACGGCGACGATCATCGTCATCCGCATGGGCGACAGAGGCAAAGCCAACGGAAGAGAGAGCAACGGCGGCAAGGATAATGCTTTTCATGACGGGTTCCTTTCGAACTGATCCGGCCGAGGCATCCTTGCCTGACCGATGGGCAGACCTTACGAAAGTGGCGCTGAGCGATAACTGACAGGCCATGTCAGCTAAATTTCAGCAAACCCGTGTTAGAGGAAGCGGATGTTGAAACGCCTCACTGCCCTCGCCCTTCTGTCTGCTCTGGTCTTTACGGCCCCGCCTTCGAAAGGCGATGACAACCATGATCTTGACCGCTTGCGCGATGCCGTGAACCGCGGTGAGGTCATGCCGCTTTCCGCCTTGCAGGAGGAAGTGCGGCGCGCGTTTCCGGGCGAGATCATCCGCGTCAAGCTGGATGAAGACGACGGGCGTTTCATCTACGAATTCAAGGTGCTGAAGAGTAATGGTCGACTTGTCGAAATCGAGATGGACGCCAGGGATGGCCGCGTTCTCGATGTCGACAATGACGACGATTGATTGCCATGCGTATCCTGCTTGTTGAAGACGACCCGTTGATCGCCCGTGATGTCTCCCGCCATCTCGAACATGCCGGCTATCTGGTCGAGCATGAACGTGACGGCGAGAGCGGCTGGTTCCGCGGTGACGCAGAAGAATTTGCCGCCGTCATTCTCGATCTCGGCCTGCCCGAGCTCGATGGCCTGTCGGTTCTCAAGCGCTGGCGCGCCACTGAGCGGGAACTGCCCGTTCTCATCCTGACTGCCCGCGGCAACTGGGAAGAGCGCGTCGAGGGCATCGATGCCGGCGCCGACGATTACCTTGTAAAACCGTTCCAGATGCCGGAGCTTCTGGCCCGCCTGCGCGCCATCATCCGCCGCTCGCAGGGCAAGGCAGCTCCAGTGATGCAGGCAGGCAGGCTGAAGCTCGATCCGCGCGCAAAGATCGCCTCGATCGACGGCCTGCCTGTGGAACTGACGCCGCTCGAATATCGCTGCCTGCATTTTCTGATGGCCAATGCAGAGCGGCATGTCTCGCAGATGGAATTGACCGAGCAACTCTACGCACAGGATTTCGAGCGAGAGAGCAATTCGGTCGAAGTCCTTGTCGGGCGTCTGCGCAAGAAGTTCGGCAAGGAGATCATCGCTACCCGCCGCGGTTACGGCTACCGGATCGGAACCGCATGAGCGAAAACATCAAGGCCGGGCGACGTCCGCTTTCGATCCGCAACCGTTTTCTGATCGTCTCGCTGGTCACGGTCCCGGCGGCACTTGCCTTGGCCTGCTTGTTTATGGTCTCGGTCTTTTCCGCCAATCTGGAACGCCGGCTCGATGCGGAACTGACCGGCCATATCAACAATATCGCCGCCTCGCTGCGTTTTGCTGCCGATGGCACACCCGAACGCCCGGCCGGCTTCTTCGACAAGCGTTTCGAGGATGCCTATGGCGGGCTCTACTGGCAGATCGGCGACGACACCTCCCCTGCCCGCCTGCGCTCCCACTCGCTTTGGGATTATACGCTTACTTCACCTGCCGATCTGCCGAGCGACGGGCGGGTTCTTCGCTACGACATGGCCGGGCCGGACGGCGCGACACTGACCGCCCAGCAGCGCCAGATCATGGTGCCGACGCCCGCAGGCCTGAAGACCCTGCAGATCATCGTAGCGGCCGATCGCAAGCCATTGCAGGAAGCCGGTTATCGCTTCGCCTTCGACATCCTGCCCTATCTTGCAGGCCTCGCAGTTTTCCTGATCGGCGCGTCGCTGATCCAGGTCGTCTTCGGCCTGAAGCCGCTGGCAGCCTTGACTACCGGCCTAGACCGTATTCGCGAGCGGCGCGGCGGCCGGCTGGAAGGCGTTTTGCCGAAGGAATTCGAACCCGTAGAGATATCGGTCAACCGCCTGCTCGACGCTCAGGCTCAGGCAATCGCCAAGGCTCGCGCCCGTGCCGGCGATCTGGCGCACGGGCTGAAAACACCGCTGACGGTGCTTTCCAACGACGCCCTGACGCTGCGCCAGAAGGGCGAGACCGAGATGGCAGACGAGATCGACCGGCTGGTGGCGCTGATGCGCGCCCATGTCGAAGCGGAACTGGCAAGAAGTCGCATCGTCGCCAATGCAGAACTCCGCCAATCCGATGCCGACATCGAAAAGATCACCGGCCAGATCGTCCGCACGCTGAAACGAACGCCGGAAGGTGAAGCGCTCAACTGGAATGTCGAGATCGGCGAGCCGGCGGACGTTCCTCTCGATCCGCATGACCTTCGCGAGATGATCGGCAACATCGTCGAAAACGCCGTCAAATGGGCAGCAAGCGAAGTGACTATCACCTGGAAAAACCGCCGACTGACCGTTGCCGACGACGGTCCCGGCGTCGATCCCGAAAAGATCCGCAGTATGACCGAACGCGGCGTCCGTCTGGACGAGCAGGTGCCGGGAACCGGGCTTGGCCTCTCCATCGTCAAGGAAATCTGCACCGTCTACGGTTTGACCCTATCGATCGAGAACCGGCAGCAGGCCGGACTGCAGGTCACCATCGCCTTCTGACCTGCGACAGGATTTCCTCCGTCGACGGCATAAGCGCTGTGGGAAACCGCTTGCCCGCCGATGACATCGGCCAATGATAGCGTTAACGAGGCTTTTTGCGAGCCGGCACGATCCATCGAAGCAACCGCGGCGATCCCGTGCCCGCGCGACAGGCAAAATTCATTCCCGCCTTATGAGACTATAAATCGAAAAAGCACGGCACAGGAAACGTGTCGGGTCGCTTGGCGGGACGCAACAGGGATAGGGCGAGACATGAGCGAGACGGGTGGGTATTTTCCGCGTTGGCGGCTGAAGACGGAAGGGCGCATCCTGCCCGACGAACGTCTGCCGGCCGGGCCGACGGTGGTGCTGGGCTTCCAGCATGTGGTGGCGATGTTCGGCTCGACCGTGCTTGCCCCGATGATCATGGGTTTCGATCCGAACGTATCGATCCTGTTTTCCGGCCTTTCGACATTGATCTTCTTCATCGCTGTCGGCGGCCGCGTGCCGAGCTATCTCGGCTCCTCCTTCGCCTTCATCGGCCCGGTTCTGGTTGCAACTGCGGCAGCAGCCGGCGCGCCTAACCCGAATATCGCCTTGGCGCTGGGCGGCATCATTGCAGCCGGGGCGCTTTACGCCCTGATCGGTGTCATCGTCATGATGGCCGGCCACCGCTGGATCGAGCGGCTGATGCCGCCGGTTCTGACCGGCGCGATCGTCGCCGCTATCGGCCTCGTGCTTGCACCGATCGCAATCGCCAGCGCATCCGGCACCGGTGCGGCAACGCCCGACGGCAGCCAGCTGTCGCGCTGGGTGGCAATCGCTACCGTCGCCGCAGTCGGCCTCGTCGCCGTCTACGCTCCCGGCATGACCCGCCGCCTGCCGATCCTTCTCGGCGGCGCTTTCGCCTACATCCTCTATCTCGTGCTGGCGAATGGAATGGGTTACGGCACACCGATCGACTTTTCCGGCGTCTCTGCCGCCGCATGGTTCGGTTTGCCGACCTTCACCGCCCCGGTATTCTCGGCCTCCGCGATCACCCTGATCGCCCCGGTCGTCGTCATTTTGGTTGCCGAAAACCTCGGACATATCAAGGCGATCGGCGCCATGACCGGCCGCAATCTCGACCCTTATCTCGGCCGCGCCTTCATCGGTGACGGTGTCGCAACGATCTTCTCCGGGTTCTTCGGCGGCACCGGCATGACGACCTACGCCGAAAACATGGGTGTCATGGCCGTCACCCGCATCTTCTCGACGCTGGTCTTCCTCGTCGCCGCCTTCGTCGCCATCCTGCTCGGCTTCTCGCCAAAATTCGGCGCGCTGATCCAGACAATCCCTGGCCCGGTTCTCGGCGGCCTTTCAATCGTCGTCTTCGGCCTGATCGCCGCCACTGCCGGCCGTATCTGGGTGGAAAACAAGGTCGACTTTTCCGAGCCGCGCAACCTGATCACCGTCGGCGTTGCGCTGGTGCTGGGCGCCGGAAACTTCAAGCTCGATGTCGCGGGCTTCACGCTCGACGGCATCGGCACCGCTACGATCGGTGCGATCGTGCTCTATCACGCGCTTGGCCTGACCAAGGCTGCAAACAAGCCGGATCAACAGGCCTGACGAGACAAAAGCGCAGGCCGCATGGCTGGCCTGCGCTTCGCATTTGCGAAATATCCTTGACTTTTCTCGGCAAATCCACCAAATGCGGCTCATGCTTTCACCTTCCGGCCGCCGCGTGAGTTGGCCCTGCGACAACAAAGATCGCAAAGAAGGAACAAGGCGCACAGATAGATCGCCCTGACACTCAGGGTTCAAGCGCTGGGAAGCAATTTCCAACACACAAGTTCCCAAATCACGCGGGGTTCTTGACGCCAGAAACAGCCCACATGGCATGGTGCCATGCAGGCATGTCGTTTTCTGGCGCCCCGAAAGGTATTCGCTTTGACGAATTTTGAATCTCTTGGTGTCTCCAAGCAGATCGTCGCCACGCTGACCGCGCTTGGCATTGAAACCCCGACGCCGATCCAGGCGCAGGCTATCCCGCTTCTCCTCGAAGGCCGCGACCTGATCGGCCTTGCCCAGACAGGCACCGGCAAAACAGCCGCTTTCGGCCTGCCGCTGATCGAGCGCCTGCTTGCCGATGGCACGCGTCCCGACAACCGCACGACCCGTTCGCTGATCCTTGCGCCGACGCGCGAGCTGGTCAACCAGATCGCCGCCAGCCTGAAGTCCTTCGCCAAGGGCCGTCCGCTGAAGATCAACCTCGTCGTCGGCGGTGTGTCGATCAACAAGCAGCAACTGCAGCTGGAAAAGGGCACCGACATTCTGGTTGCCACCCCCGGCCGCCTGCTCGATCTCGTAGCCCGCCGCGCTATCGGCCTGACGACCGTGCGCTTCCTCATTCTTGACGAAGCCGACCAGATGCTCGATCTGGGCTTCGTCCATGACCTGCGCAAGATCTCCAAGATGGTGCCGAAGAAGCGCCAGACCATGCTTTTCTCGGCCACCATGCCGAAGGCGATCGCCGATCTGGCCGCCGACTTCCTCACAGATCCGGTCAAGGTCGAAGTCACGCCTCCGGGCAAAGCTGCCGACAAGGTCGAACAGTATGTCCATTTCGTTGCCGGCAAGGGCGACAAGACGGAAATTCTGCGCAAGTCGCTGCTCGAAAACCCGGATGGCCGCTCGATCGTCTTCATGCGCACCAAGCACACTGCCGAGAAGCTGATGAAGCATCTCGACAATATCGGCTTCTCTGTCGCCTCTATCCACGGCAACAAGAGCCAGGGCCAGCGCGAGCGGGCACTGAAGGGTTTCCGTGACGGCGAGATCAAGACGCTGATCGCCACCGACGTTGCCGCCCGCGGCATCGACATTCCGGCCGTCAGCCACGTCTATAACTACGACCTGCCGGAAGTGCCGGATGCCTAT
This sequence comes from Agrobacterium sp. Ap1, assembly GCF_017313375.1. Lineage (NCBI taxonomy): Bacteria > Pseudomonadati > Pseudomonadota > Alphaproteobacteria > Hyphomicrobiales > Rhizobiaceae > Agrobacterium > Agrobacterium sp. Ap1. The sequence goes on along the minus strand of NZ_JAFLMY010000008.1, from coordinate 7,093 downwards.
GTTCACCGCATCGGTCGTACGGCACGTGCGGGCCGTGACGGCATCGCGATCGCGTTCTGCGCCCCGGATGAAACGCTGCTCCTGCGCGATATCGAAAAGCTGATGGGCATCGAGATCAAGTCCGTATCGGGCGAGCGCCCGGAAGCGCTGAACCGTCCGGTTCGCGGCAATGGCAATAACAATAACCGCGGCGGCAACAAAGCCCGTGGCGGCAATGCCCGCGGTAACGGTGGTGGCAACGGCGAAAGCGGCAAGTCCAAGCGCCGCGAACGCCCGGCCCGCAAGCCGTTCTTCGCGGAAGGCGCAGAAGGTGCTTCGGAAGAGCGCGCAGAGCGCCAGGAACATCGTGGTGGCTCCAACAATCGTCCGCAGCGCGACAACCGCCGCAACGAAGAGTTTCGTGGCCAGCGCCGCAACGAGGAGGCTCCGCGCTCCGAAGGCGACAACGATCTGGTAGCGACCTCGGACTTCCGTCCGAACCGTGGCGAGCAGCAGAAGCGCGGCGGCGGCCAGAACCGTGGTCACCAGGGCCAGGGCCAGCGTCAGCCGAACAATGGCGGCAATCGTGACCGCGCCGCCCACGGCGCCCACGAAGCCGGCAAACAGCGCCAGCAGCATCAGGCAGGTGCGACCGATGGTGCGCAGGCTCCGGCAAAGACCGGTGGCCAGAACCGCCATACCCCGCAGAAGACCAGCCAGGGCGAAGGTCGCGGCCCCGTCCGCTTCGGCAATCCCGGCCCTGCTCGTGGCGACGAACAGCGCGGCGGCGGTTTTCAAGGCCGCAAGCGCCGTCCGGCGTAAGCTGCAAATCTAAAATACAAATAAGCATTGAAGCCGCCTCGGGTCTTGCCTCAGGCGGCTTTACTTTGATCATAGAGCCTCCTAGGTGAGCATAAGGACCACAACCAAATGGGCGAAATTGATAAGATACAACCTATCAGACAAAGATATCCTGAGCGCCCACCGCCTCTGGCGACGAACAAAATGGGGCAATCGAGTTTACTTGATATCCTGCCTGATTTTGATCGTCCTTATCAGCGCTTACGCTGAGCTGATGTATGATGACCTCAACATGCAGATGCTGATGAGAATTGTCCGCGTTCCTCTGAGCATTGCCCTTTTGAGCTTGGCGGCTGGTTTCATCGCCTCACGGGCGGCATTGCGCAATTTCAAGGCTCGGTTTCAAGCAAACAAGCCTATAGAACTTAGTTGGAACAACGACACCATTACCTTCGAACAAGGCGTTTCACTTTGGCGCGTTCCCCTGCAGGATTTCAGATCTTGGGCAATGAACGACAGTATCCTTCTGATCTTGCGGAGAGGAGCAATTTGGGACCCTATCCCCCTACGCGCTTTAACTCACGATCGACAAGCAGACCTGCTCGACACGTTTACCAAAGCTGGCATTACCCGCGCCAAGTTGTTTCCTTTTTGAAATTGGCGGCCTTCCGGTTCACCAGATACACCCCCGTAACCACGATCGCCGTGCCAACCACCACCGGCAAGGTCAGCGGTTCGCCGAACAGGATCGCGGCCTCGATAGCCACCATGGGCGGCATCAGATAGATCAGCGATGCCGCGCGCGAGACCTGTCCGTGCCGAATGAGCCGAAGCAGCAGGAACACCGCCCCCATCGAAATGCCGATCACCGACCATGCCATCGACGCGATCGCCTGCCATGTCCAGTCGAAACGCATGTCCTCTGTCAGAAGGGCGATCGGCAGGGTGACGATCAAGGCGCCGACGAACTGCAGCGTCGCCGTCGCCATCAGGTCTGCCTGCTGCAGATGCTGCTTCTGATAGATGGTTCCGTAGGTCACCGATGTCATGGCGACGAGATTGATGATCAGTGGAATGCCGAGCCCCGTCAGCCCGGCAGCAAGGCTGGCCAGAAGCTGCGGTGAAATCGCGATCAGTATGCCGGCAAAGCCGAGCCCGAGGCCGATGCGCTGGCGAGAAGAAAGCCGTTCGCCAAGCAGGAAGGTGGCTGCCAATGCAGTCAACAACGGTTGCAGCCCGGCGATGATGCCGGACAGGCCCGACGGCACCCCCTGCCCGATCGCATACCAGACACCGGCAAGATAAAGCCCGTGCAGAAACACGCCGGAGAGAATGGCCTTGCCGAATCCCACCCCGCTCTTGGGCCACTTTGCCCCGATCAGCAGACAGAGGCCGGCAAAGGCGCACGCCGCGAGAGCATGGCGCACGGCGAGAAAGGTGATCGGGTCGGCATGCATGGCCGCATATTTCGCAACGATCCAGCCCGTGGACCATAGAAAGGCAAATATCGCCGGCGCGAGGCGGTCAAGCATGATTGGCTTCCGTCAAAGAGGTTAGTTCCCATAGGCGGACAATATTTCCCGGTCAAAGCAGAAAATCTGACGGCAATCGTCAATGACGTTGATCATCCCGTGAGCACTTGGCGCTTTAACGGGCAACACATTGATTTGACGAATGTTAGCAAATCTTGACCTATCGGTTTCAGCTCTGGGCGGCAGCCTCAAATACCCTATTTCCTAAGCGCCAAGTGGAGTTTCGATTTTATCTTCGGCAACTGCGCATGGTTCTTGCATTGCCCTCTGCGTTGTATTCTTATGGCCAAAAAAAGGGGAACGCTTCTTTGGCATTTGATGAAATGTTAACTGCGGAGAACCTTCCGCGCCCACCATATAAAGACTACCACGAGTGGTACGCGGCGCAGGACACCGCACATCTGATCCGCAAGACTCAGGATGCGGAAAACATTTTTCGCAAGACCGGCATCACCTTCGCAGTCTACGGCCACGCGGACAGTTCAGAAAAACTCATCCCCTTCGACATCATTCCCCGCATCATCTCCGCTCGCGAATGGCGCAAGCTGGCCCAGGGCATCGAGCAGCGGGTTCTGGCGCTCAACGCCTTTCTCGACGACATCTACCACAAGCAGGAGATCATCAAGGCAGGCCGCATCCCGCGCGAACTGATCGAGAAGAACGTCGCCTTCCTGCCCGAGATGATCGGCTTCAAGCCACCGGGTGGCGTCTATACCCATATCGTCGGCACCGACATCGTGCGCACCGGCGAAGACCAGTTCTACGTTCTGGAAGACAATGCCCGCACGCCCTCCGGTGTCTCCTACATGCTGGAGAACCGCGAGACGATGATGCAGATGTTCCCCGAACTGTTCACCTTGAACAAGGTGCAGCGGGTCGAGGATTATCCGCGCCTGCTTCGCCAGTCGCTCGCGGCTGTCACCCCTCCCGGCTGCAAGGGCAAGCCGCGCGTTGCCGTGCTCACTCCCGGCATCTACAATTCCGCCTACTACGAACACTCCTTCCTCGCCGACCAGATGGGCGTCGAACTGGTGGAAGGTTCGGATCTGCGCGTGCTCGACGGCAAGGTGCAGATGCGCACCACCCGCGGTTACGAGGCGATCGACGTTCTTTATCGCCGAGTCGACGACGATTTCCTCGACCCTCTCACCTTCCGCCCGGATTCGGCGCTGGGCATTCCCGGCATCATGGATGTCTACCGCGCCGGCAATGTCACGATCGCCAATGCACCGGGAACCGGCATCTGCGACGACAAGGCGATCTATTCCTACATGCCGGAAATCGTCGAATTCTATACGGGTCGCAAGGCGCTTCTTGAAAACGTGCCGACCTGGCGCTGTTCCGAGCCGGCCAGCCTCAAATACGTGCTGGAAAATATCGCGGACCTGGTGATCAAGGAAGTTCACGGGTCAGGCGGATACGGCATGCTGGTGGGGCCGACGGCGACAAGAAAGGAACGCTCCGACTTTGCCGAAAAGCTCAGCGCACGCCCGTCCAACTACATCGCCCAGCCGACGCTGGCTCTGTCCACCGTGCCGATCTTCGTCAACAAGGGCATCGCCCCGCGCCACGTCGATCTGCGGCCCTATGTACTGGTTTCCGACAAGGTGAAGATCATTCCAGGCGGTCTCACCCGCGTGGCGATCAAGCAAGGCTCGCTGGTGGTCAATTCCAGCCAGGGCGGCGGCACCAAGGACACCTGGGTACTGGAAGATTGAGGGCGTAGAAGAATGCTGGGAAGAACTGCAAACGGCCTCTACTGGATGTTCCGTTACATCGAGCGCGCCGAAAACATCGCCCGTCTCGTCGATGCCGGCCTGCGCGTATCGCTGACCCGCGCCGGCTCTTCGGATGAGGACTGGCACGGCGTGCTCGAGAGTGCGGGGGTGCGCGAGGCCTATTCCGAGGTCCACGACAAGATGACCGCCTCCGACGCGGTCGATTATCTGCTGCGCGACCGCACCAACCTGTCGAGCGTCATGTCCTGCATCGAGGCGGGCCGTAACAACGCCCGCATGGTAAGAACCGCCCTGACGCGCGAGACCTGGGAAGCGACCAACGAGGCGTGGATCGACCTCAAGGCCCGTATGTCGCGCAAGCCCAAGGCTGCCGACCTGCCCGAGCTGATCGGCGTCATAAAACATCGCTGCGGTCTCATCCGCGGCGCATTTCACGGCTCGATGCTCAGAAACGAAATCTACAATTTCGCCCGCATCGGCACATTCATCGAACGGGCCGACAACACCGCCCGCATTCTCGACGTCAAATATTACGTGCTCCTGCCCTCTGTCAGTCAGGTCGGCTCGGCGCTCGACAATTTCCAGTGGGAATCGATCCTACGATCTGTCTCGGCCCATCGCTCCTACGGCTGGGTCTATGACGGCGAATACCAAGCCTCAAACATCGCCGATATGCTGATCCTGCAGGTGCAGATGCCGCGCTCGCTCGCCTATTGTTACGAGAAGATTGTCAGCAACCTGCATTACCTGTCGGAAGATTACGGCGGCGAGCGGCTAACGGCGCATGACACGGCTGATGCGATCCGGACCATGCTCAAGCGCGGCTCCGTCACCGAGATCATGGACCAGGGCCTGCACGAATTCCTCGAAGACTTCGTCTATCGCAACAACCAGCTCAGCGCCGAGATTTCCGACGGCTACCGCTTTTATCAGTAATCAGCCCAACCGCTCGACCCGAAGGACCACCCATGCGGCTGAAGATTTCGCATACGACAGAATATCTCTATGACGAACCCGTTCCCTATCTGCTGCAGCGCCTGCGGCTGACCCCGATCAGCGGGCCGACGCAAAAGGTGCTGAACTGGAGTGTGAAGGTCGACGGCGCCAAGATCGAGACGGGGTATTTCGACCAATACGGCAATCATGTCGAGCTTGTTTCTGTCGAGGGCGCGGAACATGTGATCCGCATCACCGCCACAGGAGAGGTCGATACGCTCGACAAGGCCGGCGTCTTCGGCGCCCATCTCGGCTGTACCCCGCTCTGGCTTTACCTGCGCGACACCGGCCGCACCAAGCCCGGCAAGCTGGTCAAGGATCTGGCGAAAAACGTGAAAGGTGACAGCGAACTGGCGCAGATGCATGCGCTGATGGACGCAATCCACGAGGCGGTCGCCTACAATCCCGGCACCACCACGACCGAAACGACGGCCGAAGAGGCGCTGGCGGCAAAGACCGGCGTCTGCCAGGACCACGCCCATATCTTCATTTCAGCCGCGAGGTTTTCCGGCATTCCGGCCCGTTATGTTTCAGGTTATCTTTTGATGGAGGATAGGCCGGAACAAGTGGCAACCCATGCGTGGGCGGAAGCCCATGTCCCAGGCCTCGGCTGGGTTGGCTTCGATGCCGCCAACAATGTCTGCCCTGATGACCGTTATGTCCGCATCGCGTCGGGCCTCTGCTACCGAGACTGCGCTCCGGTTTCCGGCATGCGGATCGGACCGGCCGGGGAAAACCTCACGGTAAGCCTGACGGTCAAACCGAGCCAGGAACAAAGCCAGACGCAGTCCTGAATGGACGAACGCAAGCCCGGCGCCATGTCCGCCTGCCAGAATGAGATTTCTGGACCGGAGGGTGCATGCTGTTAGGGCAGTCTATATTCCAGTCGGTCCTGACCCGGCTGAAGGAAGAACAGCGAGACGAAGAGGATACGGTACCCGATACGGCGGATTTCCGCATTCGCGGTCTTGGCGCCGGTTTTCTGACGCCCGATGGTCGCCCGGAATCTGCAAAAGCAGATGCGGGTAGCTATTTCGACTATCTTGCCGATTGGCCCGCAAGCGAGCCTGACCGCGTGACACTGAACTCAGGCGCGGCGACGGATGAAGAGGCTGCGCCACCGCCGGAAAAACCCGTTATGCCAGCGCATCTCAATCGCCTGACGGAAGCGGAAATTGCCGAGGACCTGGCAATTTCCTCACTGGATAATGAGGCATCGCTCAACGAAAAACGCCGGAAATTTGCCAAGCTCAATCATCCGGATCGGATAGATGCGGAATTTCGCGACAATGCTACGATCAGGATGAAAACCGCCAATCTTTTGATCGATCAGGCCCTAAACGCTCTTTACTGGCGCAAGTAAACGGCTTTTGCGGAGGGTCAATCCTCTGGCCGCTCCCTCGGCTTCACATCCTGTGAGGCCTTCCGGTCAAAGAACAGCTTGTAGGTGGCAAACAAGCCGACGATGGCGACGATCCCGGCCCATACCGCCTCGCCGGCATAAAGCTCGATTCCGACCCAGACGAAACATACGGCCGGGATAAGCACTCGGCGCCAGAGCGCATCATAAAATGGATGGTTAGGATCGATCATATAAATTGCCTCCTCCGACCGGACACACTCGGCTTTCACGGGGTATCCGGGTTGACAGGGAAAATGCAAGATCACTAGCAGACAAACTCTCTTCACAGGCACGATTCCTGCTCACGTTCACCGTCAATATTCACATTCCGCATCGACGCTCACCTCAGCATCGATTTTTCCGTCATCCATGGCGCGATTGGCATTGAAGCCTTTGCCGAGCTAGGCTAAGAACCACCCATCGGACACTGACGAGTCATCGTCATCACGGTTAGCACCCGTAGCTCAGCTGGATAGAGTGTTGGATTCCGATTCCAAAGGTCACAGGTTCGAATCCTGTCGGGTGCGCCATTTATTTTTCTCTGCCCGGCCAAGTAAGCCGAGATCCCATATGTGGACGGCCCCTGACCCGCAAGATATTTCGAGACAATTTGATCTGATCGCTTGCGTTCATATGTCCGGCCT
>NZ_JAFLMY010000085.1:0-563 GCF_017313375.1 Agrobacterium sp. Ap1 | reverse complement strand
CGGTCAAGGAAACGATTGGCACGACGAATGACAGCATCATCGTCGGCGGCGAGATCATCAATCCGGGTGACGTGATCGTCGGTGATGCGGATGGTCTGGTCGTCGTTCGCCGCAGCGAAGTTGCCGAAGCGGCAAAGCTGTCTCAGGCACGCGAAGACGCCGAAGCCGGTTTCATTGAAGCCTACAAGGCCGGCGCGTCCGTTATCGAGGTCAGCAAGCTCGAGCCGGTTCTCAAGGCCAAGGGCCTGGTCGTCGACATCTGAAAAAGATGAAGGGAAGCGTCGTTCACGACAGCTTCCCTTCCATATGATCGAGATCCGCAGTGACTACGGAAAATAAAAAGGGCGGCCTCGCGGTCGCCCTTTTGTCTATTCGCTTGCAAGCCTCTTCAGCCCCTCGATTGCCAGCTCGGCAATCATCTCCGGCGTGTTGTCGATATTGACGACGACAACACCGGCTTCGCTATCAGGTCGCTCCAGTGTCGCCAGCTGGCTTTCCAGAAGACTGGTCGGCATGAAGTGGCCTTCGCGGCTGCCCATGCGCTGGGTCAGCAGCGCCTTGCT
>NZ_JAFLMY010000084.1:0-587 GCF_017313375.1 Agrobacterium sp. Ap1 | reverse complement strand
ACACCGGCTATTGGCTCGATTCAGGTGACAAAAGCCTGCTGGTCTGGGGAGATATTGTACACTTCCCGCAGATTCAGGTGCCGCGCCCGGACGTGTCGATCGCATTCGACCAGGACGCACAGCTTGCCGCGGCAACACGGGCGAGCCTCCTTGATCTCGTCAGTTCCGAGCAGGTGGCGATCGCCGGTATGCATCTGGGTGAACTCGGCTTCGCACAGATCAAGCGAGCAGGAGCAAACTATGGTGTGGTCTATGAGACTGAGCGGTCTGAACACTGGACGTCTTTCTGACTACCACGGGAAAGCATCAAGTCCCTTGACGCGATAAGGTCTTATTTGAACGAATTAGACGATCACCCTGGCAGAAAGGGGCCAGAACAAGATGGGGAGCACGGCAACCACCCCATCTTGTTCCGACCCCGACATCCGAGGTTATGGTCTGGCGTTCCCTCTTCCAAAGTTGCGCAGGTCGACCTACTCAGCCGTCCGCACTTACCGCGAACGGCGCAGACGGTGTTGTCACATAAACCTGCTGTCAGTGAGTGGGGCGTAGAGATGGTGGGATGAAGAATTCAGCCATCAGCTACA
>NZ_JAFLMY010000083.1:0-596 GCF_017313375.1 Agrobacterium sp. Ap1 | reverse complement strand
CCGAGTTTCTTCGAAAGCTGACCAGGCGGGGTCTGCGTGGCGTCAAGCTCGCCGTCTCAGATGCGCATGAGGGCATCAAAGCCGCAGTATCGAAGGTGCTCTGCGCCACCTGGCAGCGCTGCAGGGTCCATTTCATGCGCAATGCCTTGGCCCATGCTGGAAAGAGCGGACGGCGGGTCGTCTCCGCCTTCATTGCCACGGCCTTTGCTCAAGACACGCCGGAGGCGGCAAGCACTCAGTGGCGCAACGTCGCCGACCAGATCAGGCCAAAGGTCCCGAAGCTCGCCAGTCTCATGGACAACGCTGAGCAAGACGTACTCGCCTACATGACCTTTCCCAAACAGCATTGGGCCAAACTTCACTCGACCAACCCCATCGAGCGATTGAACGGCGAGATCAAGCGGCGGACCGAGGTCGTCGGCATCTTCCCCAACGACGACGCTATCGTGCGCCTGGTCGGTGCGCTGCTGCTGGAACAGAACGATGAATGGGCCGTCCAGCGATCTCGCTACATGACCCTTGAGACAATCGCTACGATGAGCGATGATCCACTCATCAGCCTGCCAGCAGCAAGCTGACACTCATCCGGCCCTCTG
>NZ_JAFLMY010000082.1:0-599 GCF_017313375.1 Agrobacterium sp. Ap1 | reverse complement strand
CGCCTTGTGAGGAGCGGTTGCGATAGACGCACGTGCATGACCATCTCGCCAGTCAGTTACAAGCGCCATCGCTTCCCACCCCAGGTCATCGCCCACGCGGTCTGGCTCTACTTTCGGTTTCCGCTAAGCCTGCGCCTTGTCGAGGAATTGCTGCTGGAGCGCGGCATCGCCGTCTCCTATGAAACGATCCGCCGCTGGGGAAAGAAGTTCGGCCCGGATTATGCGCGTCGCCTTCACCGCAAGTAGCCCAACGGGAGCGATGTGTGGCATCTGGACGAGGTCGTCATCACCATTGCTGACAGGAAACACTGGCTCTGGCGGGCCGTCGATCAGGATGGGTATGTGCTTGACGAAATCGTCCAGCCCCGACGTGACACCAAGGCCGCCAGGCGATTGCTGACCCGCCTTCTGAAGAAGCAGGGTATCGCACCGAAGCGTATGATAACGGACAAATTGCGCTCCTATGGAGCAGCCCGGCGACAGGTCATGCCGCAGGTCGAACACCGATCCCACAAAGGTTTGAACAACCGGGCCGAGAATTCTCATGTGCCGCTGCGAAAGCGGGAGCGGATGATGCAGGGTTTCCGATCACCAGGAGG
>NZ_JAFLMY010000081.1:0-630 GCF_017313375.1 Agrobacterium sp. Ap1 | reverse complement strand
CGGGTGCGGTGAATATGCGTGGCCAGGGCGGATCGTTTGTGATGCGGGGTGACGAAGAGATTTCGGAGCGCCGAGAAGATCGAGATGAACCGCTGCAAGCTGCCGGCTGATCGGAAACCCTGCATCGTGCGTTCCCGTTTCCGGAGCGGCAGATAAGAATTTTCCGCTCGATTGTTGAGACCCTTGTGGGACCAGTGCTCGACAGCCGGCATAACGTCGCGCTTGGCCGCGCCATACGAACGGAGTTTGTCGGTGACCATCCGCTTGGGCGGCATGCCTGCTTTCTGTAGTAGCCTGATCAGCAGTCGCCTCGCGGCTTTCGTATCGCGCCGGCTTTGAACGATCTCGTCGAGAACATAACCGTCTTGGTCAACGGCACGCCAAAGCCAGTGTTTGCGGCCAGCGATGGAAACCACCACCTCGTCCAGATGCCAGACGTCCCGGTGCGACGGCCGCCGGCGACGGATTTGCTTTGCGTAGGCCGGTCCGAATTTCCGCCCCCATCGGCGGATCGTTTCATACGAAACGACGACGCCGCGCTCCAGCAGCAATTCCTCGACCAGGCGCAGGCTCAGCGGGAACCGAAAGTACAACCAGACTGCATGGGCGATGATCTGCTGCGGGAAACGG
>NZ_JAFLMY010000080.1:0-675 GCF_017313375.1 Agrobacterium sp. Ap1 | reverse complement strand
TGGTGATATCTCGCCATGCCGCGATAGCGTGAGAGCGAAGCTTTCGATGATCTGCTGCGGTCAGATGTTTGCGGTGAAGAAGAAAGAGGTTGGCGATCTGGCCATGGGTGGAAATGAAACGCTGGCATTGCCGTGCCGACTTGAAGCGCATCATGCGCCGTTCGCGTCGTCGCAAAGGCAGGTGTGAATTCTCGGCTCGGTTGTTGAGACCCTTGTGTGAGCGATGCTCGATGCCAGGCATCAGCTCCGCCTTCGCGGCAGAGTAGGACCGCAATCTGTCCGTGACCATCACCCGCGGGGTGGCGCCCTGGCCTTTGAGCAGCTTTCGCATCAGCCGTACCGCTGCGCGCTTGTTCCTTCGGCTTTGCAGTAGCGCATCGAGGACATAGCCGTTGGCATCGACGGCGCGCCACAGCCAATATTTCATTCTCTTGATCGTCACCAACATCTCATCAAGCTGCCACTTATCGGCAAAATGGCCTCGCGAGCGCCGGCGAAGTTGGTTGGCGAATTTGAGACCGAACTTCGCAGCCCATTCCGACACGGTCTGGAACGAGACGTCAATGCCGCGCTCGGCAAGCAGATCTTCGACGTCACGAAAGCTGAGCGGAAACCGGTAATAGAGCCAGACCGCATGGGCAATGATCTCGGCGGGGAAACGGTGGCGTCTAAAGT
>NZ_JAFLMY010000079.1:0-690 GCF_017313375.1 Agrobacterium sp. Ap1 | reverse complement strand
CGCGGGGTGGAGCAGCCCGGTAGCTCGTCAGGCTCATAACCTGAAGGCCGCAGGTTCAAATCCTGCCCCCGCAACCAGCGACATTTGCAAATTCTCCTATTCGGGAAGCCGCTCGAGAAATTCCTCGCGGTAAACGTCGAGCATCATCTCCTTCTTCTCTTCACTGTAGATATCGCCAGCTTGCATGCATTCCATTGTTGGTTATGGGATGGCCCGCCCTTCCGAGGACATCGAGTATGATGTCGTTTTCTTGAATGGAATGAGCAAGCCATGCAGATTTCCATACTGGGTATCGACATCGGAAAGAATAGCTGCAGCGTTGTTGGGGTAGATGACCGCGGCGCTGTAGTTGCCCGTCGAACGATGCGGCGACAAACATTGATCGAATTCGTCGAGAAGCTGCCAACCTGTGTTATCGCGATGGAGGCATGCTGCGGTGCTCACCATCTTGGTAGGCTCTTTACCTCGAAAGGTCATGGGGTCCGGCTGATGTCGCCGGAATACGTTCGCCCCTATCCATATTGGCAACGGCCTGACTGTAAGACCGAATACGTTGAAGCAGACTGCACAGGAAATCAAAAAACAACTTGCAAGCAGGGCGGGCATACGTTTACCACGCAGAACTGATGGAGTGGATGCCCCCTCCCGACGGCATCGCGATGTGCCAAAGTGATGTTTGCAACAACGTCA